>NZ_JATABH010000027.1:0-44967 GCF_036533775.1 Vibrio sp. M260112
TAAGTGAATCAGGAGAAGCGAAGTCATCAACATCAATAAGCCAGTGAGCCAACATAAAAAATACCCTCAAATATGAAATGTTTGAGGGTATTTTCAACCAACCACAGGATCGTTCAACTGATCATTTACTTAACTGATCGGAGTTATCCCAAAGGAGGCTTTCGTCACTTACCAATTAACCAGAGGTTATTATGGAAGTTTTACATCAGATAGGTCTTCGTTAGCACCGATTGCTTTCATTTCGCCAGCAACGATTTCAGCTAGAGGACCAAGGATAACTTGAAGGTTGTTCTCACCTAGTTTCACAACACCCTTAGCACCAAGCTTCTTAAGTACAACTTCGTCAGCTACAGAGCGGTCTTTTAGAGTAAGACGTAGACGAGTGATACAAGCGTCAATTGAAGTTAGGTTGTCATGACCGCCTAGAGCTTTCAGGTACTGACGTGCTAGGTCGCCGTTTTTAGCATCACCTGCTGGAGCAGCTGACGCTTCTTCGTCGTCATCTTCACGACCTGGAGATTTCAGGTTGAATGCGCGGATAGCGAACGTGAAAGTGAAGAAGTATAGAGCACCGAAGCCTAGACCGATTAGCAGTAGAGTGAACGGTTTAGTTGCTAGACCCCAGTTCAGTACGAAGTCGATTAGACCAGCAGAGAAACCAAAGCCGTGTAGCGTACCAAACATGTTAGCAACAACTAGAGATAGACCAGTGAATACAGCGTGCATTGCGTATAGAGCTGGAGCTAGGAACACAAACATGAATTCTAGCGGCTCTGTGATACCAGTTAGGAATGAACAGAAAGCTACTGAGAATAGTGCACCACCAACTTGGCTACGTTTTTCAGCTGGAGCTGCGAAGTACATAGCTAGAGCCGCACCTGGTAGACCGAACATCATTACAGGGAAGAAGCCGTTCATGAATACGCCAGCAGCTTTGTCGCCACCGAAGTAACGGTGTAGGTCACCAGACTTAACTGTTTCAGTTACTTCTTTAACAGTTGCAGTGATTTCTGGAGTTACAGCGTTAGCAAATTCAAATGTGTGAGTTTGACCAGCAACAAGAGTCTTAGCTAGAGCTGGGTCAACACAAAGCTGTTGTAGTGCAGGTAGAGCCTGACCAGCAGCTTGAGCACCAGTAACTAGAACTTCTTGACACGTACCCATACCGAACCAGAAGTATGAGTTAAGAACGTGGTGAAGACCTACAGGGATTAGCGCACGGTTAAGAGTACCGTAAACGAACTGACCAATTGCGCCAGAAGTCGAAACTGCGTGTGCAAGAGCGTCAAGACCACTTTGAATGCTTGGCCATACAACACCTGCGATTGCACCTGCAACTAGAGCGAATAGACCTGCCATGATAGGGACTAGACGTTTACCAGAGAAGAATGCCAACCACTCAGGAAGACGGGTTGCATGGAAAGCGTTGTATGAGTGACCCGCAATAATACCGCCGATGATACCACCGAAGAATGACATGTTGATGTCAGCATTAATTGTTGTTGCTGTTGCTGTTAGCACGAAGTATGCAACGGCACCAGCTAGGCCAGCAGCGCCTTGGCCATCTTTAGATAGACCAATTGCGATACCAAGACCAAATAGAAGTGGTAATTGACTGAAGATTGCTCCACCTGCTTGCGCCATGAATGGAATATCTAGTAGGTCGCCTTGACCTAAACGTAGTAAGAGCGCCGCAACTGGAAGCGTTGCGATAGGAAGCATAAGAGCTTTACCTAACTTTTGCGCATATCCAAGAATATTCACCTTAAGTTCCCCCTATAGGATTTTGTTTTTGGCTGAGCTACTTTTTTTAGTCGCTCAATTTAGTCCTGCTCAGTTTATGACATTAATTTTGCTCCGCAAATTAAAACCTCATCATTTGTGATCATAATCACCAGAAACAGCCAATATCCAAGGTTTTTGCTAGCGAGATCATAAAACTTATTTTACAATCCAAAAAAATAGCATTCATTACCCGATATTCGCGGTATTCTTACATTATAGATAAGAGCTACGATTACTGTTATATAAGGTATCGCCTACATTTATCGAGCCAATATGACACGTATGTTCCACCAGCATCGACCACGGTGACTGACGTGATTTAGAAGACCCAATTGTCCGTTTGCTAAAGATATTTTGCGATCTAATTGAAGCGTACGAATAAAGTGCCACCTTGTGACGAGAAGGGCTCAATTAGACACCTAAAAGTATTAAGAATCTAACCTATAAGGATTAGCTAACTATGTATGCGCTAACTAACTGTAAAATCTATACTGGCAGCGATGTGCTCGTTGACCATGCTGTCATCATTAACAACGATGTTATTGATTCAGTATGCCCTGTTTCTGAACTTCCTCAAGGTATCGAAACTCGCGACCTAAATGGTGCTAATGTCAGCCCAGGTTTTATTGATCTACAGTTAAACGGCTGCGGCGGTGTGATGCTCAATGACGAAATCACTGCTGAAACAATGCAAATCATGCATCAAGCTAACCTAAAGTCAGGCTGTACAAGCTTCCTCCCGACTCTTATCACCTCCTCTGACGAAGATATGCGTCAAGCGGTTGCTGCAGCGCGTGAATACCACGCCAAATACCAAAACCAGTCTCTAGGTCTTCATCTTGAAGGACCGTACCTTAACGTCATGAAGAAAGGGATTCATAGCGTCGACTACATTCGCCCTTCAGATAACAACATGATTGACTTCATGTGTGACAACGCAGATGTCATTGCAAAAGTCACGTTAGCACCGGAACACAACGACTTGGTTCATATCGAGCGCCTTAAACAAGCAGGTATTGTTGTGTCTATCGGTCATACCAATGCGACGTATGCTGAAGCACGACGTGGGTTTGAGGCTGGTATTACCTTCGCAACACACCTATTCAACGCGATGACACCTATGGTTGGTCGTGAACCTGGTGTCGTCGGTGCCATTTACGACACGCCAGATGTCTATGCAGGTATCATTGCTGATGGGTTCCATGTCGACTATGCAAACATTCGAATCGCTCACAAAATTAAGGGCGAAAAATTAGTATTAGTGACCGATGCCACAGCTCCTGCAGGCGCCGACATGGATTACTTTATTTTTGTTGGTAAGAAAGTATATTACCGAGATGGTAAGTGTGTTGATGAAAATGGCACACTAGGCGGCTCTGCACTCACTATGATTGAAGCAGTACAAAATACTGTTGAGCACGTCGGTATCGCTCTGGACGAAGCACTGCGTATGGCTACTCTGTATCCTGCAAAAGCAATCGGTATGGCAGACAAACTTGGCCTTGTGAAAAAAGGTATGATTGCCAACCTGACTGTTTTTGACCGTGACTTCAACGTCCAAGCGACGGTTGTTAACGGACAATACGAGCAAAATTAAGAATGAATGGCGGACAAATAGGTAACGTAGATTTAGTAAAACAACTAAATAGTGCAGCAGTTTATAGACTGATTGACCAGCAGGGCCCTATTTCTAGGATCCAAGTTGCAGACGTCAGTCAACTGGCTCCTGCCAGTGTTACAAAAATCACCCGCCAACTCCTCGAGCGCGGCCTAATCAAAGAGGTCGCGCAACAAGCTTCTACAGGTGGACGTCGCGCGATATCACTCACAACAGAAGTAGAGCCATTCCACTCTGTCGCGATTCGCCTAGGGCGAGATTACATTCAATTCAGCCTTTATGATTTAGGTGCCAAAGAGCTTGCTTCAGACTACAACGAATTCTTCTACACCACCGAGGAAGAATTAGTTGAAGGTTTGCTGTCTCACTTAAAGGCTTTTATTCAAACCCATCAAACAAGCATCAATCAATTGATCGCTATTGGCGTCATTCTACCGGGTCTGGTGAATCCAGAAGCCGGTGTTGTTGAATACATGCCAAACATCACTATTGATAACCTTGCGCTATCGGATGTGATTGAAAAGACTTTCCATGTCCAATGTTTTGTCGGCAACGACGTGCGTGGTATGGCATTGGCAGAGCATTACTTTGGTGCGAGTAAAGATTGTCAGGATTCAATCTTAGTCAGTGTTCACCGCGGTACCGGTGCAGGTATCATCGTTAATGGTCAGGTATTCCTTGGCTATAACCGCAACGTAGGTGAGATTGGTCACATCCAGATCGACCCACTGGGCGAGCAATGCCAATGTGGTAATTTTGGCTGTCTTGAAACGGTTGCAGCTAACCCTGCCATCGTTGAGCGCGTAAACAAGCTGATTAAACAAGGCTATGAGTCTAGTCTGACTGCTCTTGAAACTATCCGTATATCTGATGTCTGCGAACACGCAAACTTAGGTGATGAGTTAGCAAAACAGAGTCTGGTTCGCGTGGGTAATCAACTTGGTAAAGCAATTGCAATTACCATTAACTTATTCAACCCACAAAAAGTCGTTATCGCGGGTGATATCACTCAGTGTGAAGAGATCGTCTTCCCAGCCATCCGCCGTAACGTCGAAAATCAATCTTTGACCACATTCCATAGCGGATTACCGATTGTAGCCTCTCAAATCGACAAGAAACCGACCTTAGGTGCGTTTGCTATGGTTAAGCGTGCCATGTTAAATGGCGTTTTGTTACAAAAATTGTTAGAAGATTAATCTTCTGCACCAGTAAGCAACTAATTGAGTTAGAATAACGGGCTACGAATATGTAGCCCGTTTTTTTAGGACGAAATCGCAACTATATGGAACTCATTTTAATTTCAGCCGCTTTCCTAGCTGGCTTTATTGCGCTCAAATGTAACCTACCTCCACTGGTCGGTTTTTTGTTAGCAGGCTTTGCTTTACATGCATTTGGCTATCAATCTAATGAAACCATCATCACTTTGGCCGATTTAGGAGTCACGCTACTTCTGTTTACCATTGGCTTAAAGCTCGATATTAAAACCCTACTCTCCAAAGAAATATGGGCAGGGGCAACGGTTCATAACCTACTCTCTACTGCCCTCTTCAGCGTTGTTCTGTTCTGCTTTAAGTTTCTTGGCGTAAGTTCATTAGCGGCAATGTCAGTGGACCAACTGCTGCTACTTGGCTTTGCGCTCTCTTTCTCAAGTACCGTATTTGCAGTGAAATCGCTGCAAGAGAAAGGGGAAATGAACGCGACCTACGGTACCATCGCCATTGGTATCTTAGTCATGCAGGATATTTTTGCTGTTGTCTTCTTAACTGCATCAACGGGTAAACTCCCCGAGTGGTATGCTATTGGTCTATTCGCGTTACCACTTCTCAGACCTCTGTTTTACAAGATGCTTGACTGGGTAGGCCATGGTGAGATGTTGGTTCTACTTGGAATCTTCTTTGCACTCGTCGCAGGCGCGGGGTTATTCGAGTTGGTTGGAATGAAGCCAGATTTAGGCGCACTGATCCTCGGAATGCTGCTTGCTGGGCATAAAAAAGCGTCAGAGCTATCTAAATCGCTTTTCAACCTCAAAGAGCTGTTCTTAGTCTGTTTCTTCCTCAATATTGGCCTGTCAGCTCAACCAACGCTATCAGGCCTTGCGTTGGCGTTACTCTTCTTGATGCTACTGCCTCTCAAGGGCATCCTCTATTTTCTGGTACTTAACGGCTTTAAGTTCCGTGTCCGTACGTCTCTATTGGCATCATTAAGCCTATTCAACTTCAGTGAATTCGGCCTTATTGTTGGGGGACTGGCGTATAAAATGGGTTGGATGAGCAGTGACATTCTCGTTGCCTTGGCGATATCTGTATCAATTTCATTTGTCTTAGCCGCCCCTATCAACCGTCACGGTCATGCATTGTATCAACGCTCTGGTCGTTGGTTGCGCGAGCACGCAGCAGAAACGTTAAACACACGTGACCAGTTAATCAACCCTGGAGACGCTCAAGTACTTATCCTCGGCATGGGTCGAATTGGTACAGGTGCTTACGATGAACTGCGTAAACGTTATGGAAAAATCAGTTTAGGTATTGAAGTACGTGAAGACGCTGCACACGTTCATAAAAGCCATGGTCGAAACGTTATTGCAGGCGATGCGACCGACCCAGACTTCTGGGAGCGCATCTTAGACACCGCAAATGTTAAGCTGGTGCTATTAGCTATGCCGCACCACCAAGGTAATCAAATCGCGCTCGAACAGTTAAAGCGTCGTAACTTCCAAGGTCAAATTGCCGCAATTGCTGAGTATCCCGATCAGTTGGACGCACTCATTCAAGATGGTGTCGATGCGGCATTCAATATCTACAATGAGGCAGGCAGCGGTTTTGCCCGCCATGTTTGTGAACAATTACAACCTTCGTTCTCGAAGCATAAATAAAACTAAGGCAGCAATTTCGCTGCCTTTTTTATGCCTAGCGAACAAAAAACGACCTTTAGTGAAAATCATTCACCAAAAACACACTTTAATTAAACGTCATCTAACACAATGGCTTTTTATTGATTTTTTTTATCATTGAAGGTTGATTTTTTTAATCAGAATGGCAAATTGAACTTAACAGATTAAATAAAATTTAAAGGGAAGTTGTATGTGTTCAATTTTTGGTATTTTAGACATCAAAAGTGATGCAGAAGCGCTACGTCCAGTCGCGTTGGAAATGTCTAAAAAGCTTCGCCATCGTGGCCCAGACTGGTCTGGTATCTACTCATCACCAAAAGCCATTCTTGCGCATGAGCGCCTTGCAATCGTAGGTCTAAACAGTGGTGCGCAACCTCTATACAGTCCAGACAAGAAACACATCCTTGCGGTTAACGGCGAAATCTACAACCACAAAGAGATCCGCGCTCGTTATGAAGGCAAGTACGACTTCCAAACAGACTCAGACTGTGAAGTGATCTTAGCCCTGTACCAAGATATGGGTGCTGATTTACTTGAAGAACTGAACGGTATCTTTGCGTTCGTACTGTACGATGAAGAGAAAGATCAATACCTGATTGGTCGTGACCACATCGGTATCATTCCTCTTTACCAAGGCTACGACGAGCATGGTAACTACTATGTCGCTTCAGAAATGAAAGCATTAGTGCCTGTATGTAAAACCGTGAGTGAATTCCCTCCAGGCAGTTACTACAGCAGCACAGACTCTGAGCCACAACGTTACTACATTCGTGACTGGAATGAGTACGCGGCCGTTCAAGGTAACAGCAGCAGCAAAGAAGAACTAAAAGAAGCGTTGGAAGCCGCGGTTAAACGCCAACTGATGACCGACGTTCCTTACGGTGTTCTACTCTCTGGTGGCCTTGATTCATCAATCACTTCAGCGGTCGCGAAGCGCTTTGCGGCTATGCGTATCGAAGATGATGAGAAATCAGAAGCATGGTGGCCTCAACTACACTCATTTGCGGTTGGCTTAGAAGGCGCACCAGATCTTAAAGCTGCACGTGAAGTGGCTGAAAAAATCGGTACCGTTCACCACGAAATGACTTACACCATTCAAGAAGGTCTAGATGCCATTCGTGACGTGATTTACCATATCGAGACATACGACGTAACGACGATTCGTGCATCGACACCAATGTTCTTGATGGGACGTAAGATCAAAGCGATGGGCATCAAGATGGTGCTATCAGGTGAAGGCGCGGATGAAATCTTTGGTGGCTACCTCTACTTCCACAAAGCACCAAACGCTCAAGAGTTCCACGAAGAGACAGTACGTAAACTGCTTGCACTTAATATGTTTGACTGTGCTCGTGCCAACAAGTCTCTTGCGGCTTGGGGTGTCGAAGGCCGTGTACCTTTCCTAGACAAAGAGTTCATTGATGTCGCAATGCGTCTCAACCCAGCAGACAAGATGTGCGGCAATGGTAAGATGGAAAAACATATCCTGCGTGAGTGTTTCGAACATTACCTACCAGACTCAATCGCATGGCGTCAGAAAGAGCAGTTCTCAGATGGCGTTGGCTACAGCTGGATTGACACACTAAAAGAAGTGGCTGAAGCGAAAATCACAGACCAACAAATGGAAACGGCGTCTTACCGCTTCCCATACAACACACCAACAACTAAAGAAGGCTACGTATACCGTGAGATCTTTGAAGAGTTGTTCCCTCTGCCATCAGCAGCAGAATGTGTTCCTGGCGGTCCATCGGTAGCCTGTTCTTCAGCGAAAGCGATTGAATGGGATGAGTCATTCAAAAATATGGCTGACCCTTCAGGACGTGCGGTTAAGAGCGTACATAACGACGCTTACTAAGCCAGCAGCAACTGATTCAAAGGCACCTATTTAGGTGTCTTTTTTTATTTATCCCCCAGCAAACCATTCACACTCCCCATAAATGTAACAATCTCGAAAACACACCTCAGTTTTGGAAACTAAGTTTGTGGCACGACTATACCCCTTACCCACCAAGAAAATAAACCATTCAATTCAATTAGTTAGAATTAATTTCGCTAAATTCCATAGATAGTCGCCATTTGCAGAGAGTAAGTCTAAGGAGTATATGTAGAGAAAAATAAAAAACTGTAATAACTCAAATTAGTAAAACTTATGACAAACCAACATCAACAATTCTTTGGACATCCTAGAGGCTTGTTCCTACTTTTTGGTACTGAGCTTTGGGAGCGTTTCTCTTACTACGCGATGCGCGCGATCTTAGTTCTTTATTTGACCGATACTACTATTAACGGTGGATTGGGTTGGTCGACTAAAGATGCCCTCGATCTCTACGGCATCTATACTGGACTTGTCTATATCACACCGATGATAGGTGGCTATCTTGCCGACAACTACTTAGGTCAACGCCGTTCGATTCTAATTGGTGGTGCTTTGATGGCGGTTGGTCAGTTCACACTCGCTCTGCCTGCCGATATGCTTGGGTTGAGCGTCACTCACAGCTTCTATCTTGGCCTTGCGTTGCTGATCCTTGGTAATGGTCTGTTCAAGCCAAACATTTCCACTATGGTTGGTGATCTTTACCAAGAAGGTGATAACCGTCGCGATGGCGCATTTACTATCTTCTACATGGGCATCAACCTAGGCGCTCTGATTGCCGGTGTCGTATCAGGTTCTGTAACCAATGAATTTGGCTGGAAGGCCGGATTTATGGTCGCGGGTCTAGGTATGATCATCAGCTTAATCATGCAAATGACATTAGCTAAGTCTTGGCTGGGTGACATAGGCGTTGTACCCGCGGCAGCTCGTGATCTCGAAAAGAAACAATCGGCGACCAAACAGCCGTTAACCAAACAAGAAGTTGATCGCTTAAAAGTCATTCTAGTAATGGGGCTGTTTGTTATCGTTTTCTGGGCGGGCTTTGAACAAGCAGGCGGATTGATGAACATCTACACTCAGCAGTATACCGATCGTATGATTGGCAGTTTTGAAGTTCCAGCGGCTTGGTTCCAGTCACTCAACCCATTCTTCATTATTACTCTCGCCCCGCTACTCGCTGCACTATGGGTAAAACTTGGGCCAAAAGAACCGAATTCTCCGGTTAAATTTGCGCTAGCGCTTTTCTTCTTGGCACTTGGTTTCCTATGCATGGTTGGCGCTGTAATGGAGCAAGGCGGTGACACTAGCGTTAAGACATCAATGCTGTGGCTGGTAGGTGCGTTCTTCTTCCATACGCTTGGCGAACTTTGCCTATCACCAATTGGTCTGTCACTTGTCACTAAGCTAGCACCTCTTCGTCTTGCATCGCTAATGATGGGTGCGTGGTTCGGCTTCAATGCCATTGCCAACTATGTCGCAGGTTTGATCGGTTCACACGTAGGCGAGCTAGGTGCGCTGCCGATTTTCGGAGGCATCGCTGTGGCAGCAACGATTTCTGGTGTAGTCTTACTTCTGTTCTCAAATACGCTCGTTCGTTGGATGCACGGTGCAGAAACACCAATTAGCAACGCAGAGCAGGTCGAAGAGCAACAAGCTCAAGTAGCGTAACTCGCTTATCTTATTATCTTAATAACAAACGCCCAGCCTTTTTGGCTGGGCGTTTTGCTTATCTGGCAATGCAAAGCTATTTCACACGAGTAACACGACTCGCTTTATCACCCGTTGCTGATACTGAACGAATAAATACTTCCCCTGCGACCATCGGGCGGTCTTGGTCTGAATAAGTCATCCACGTCTCACCATCAATAGAGTATTGAAGAACAACGCCTGGGAACTGGACATTCATTGTAAGTTGACCATTTTCCAATTTCGCACCAGGTACAGGTAAACGATAGTCGATACGTCTTGAACGTTTAGATCTTTGTTCTTATCGAAGCGAGACACAGCGTTAGCAAAAACATTGTTGTCATCCGGTGTTCGTTTTAGGTTATTCCCTTCAAGCCCAGTAACAAACGACGCAACATCTTCCGTATTTAGAGATGCGATCATTTTAGGCTCAGCATTGGGTGCTGCAACGAATGCGCCTGGCATGAAATCCGTTTCGAATAACTGCCAGTATTCGCCGATCAGAGGAAGGACGATAGTTTCCCCAGCAGAAAAACCATCAAATTTATCTGTCGGCTCCAACTTATGTAAGTCGCCTGTCACTCGTGTGATTTTGAACTGTTCATTGTCTACATCGAGAATTAGACGAATGCTGTGGAAATAGATAGCCCACTCTTTTGAGTCGATCGCTTCACCTTGATTCACCAATGTCATATTGACTTGATTACATGATGCCCATTCCGCACCTAAGTCCTGACATGCAAGACCTTCATTTGCACCGTGGTTAGTGAGTACTTGATATTGAACATCAAGATTCTCCGCCAGTGAATTCACCACGCGTTGTTCCGTTTATTGAAATGATGCACAACCAGCCAATGTTACCAATACTGACGCTGCAATCAGATTTTGTTTAAACATCTTACTTACCCCAGAAAAATATCAATCTCAAAATTTAGATTTCATGAGCATTTAAAACGCAATAAAAACAGACATTTAAACGAAACGTCAAAATCGACAGACTTATTTTAACGAGATTACTGAGAGGCAATTCACATTATCTGGGGAAAGCTTACTATGAGAGGTGAATTAAGATCACAATATGCCGTTTCTATCTTAAAATTAACAACAGCGGGAAATATAAAAACGTGAATTAACACGCATTTTTCTCTCGCTAAACTACGTCAAAAAGACGCAATTTAACGATTTTTCCGCATGGTATTAGGAGCTGAAATGAAAATACTGATGGTTCTGAGTTTACTGGTTGCTTCAATTAGCCTTAACGCTGAGCCTTTATACTGGAAAGCTCAAAAAGGCCCATTGACCTATACCATCATTGGTTCAGTACATGTAGGCGATGAAAGCATGTATCCCTTACCCGAGAAAATCTTTAAACAGCTAAAGACCAGCAAGGGATTAATTGTAGAAACCGATATCCGTCAAACCAGTGGAATTCAGTACCCTCCAATCGATTTAGTGGCGAAGGATGTTTTATCTAAACAGCAGCAAGATGAGCTATTGGGCATTGCGACTCTCCTACAACTTAAAGGCAACGAACTCCTCCTCTCACCACCTTGGGCCGTCGCTCTGGCAATCCAGCTCAAGCAAATAGAGTATCTTGGTTACTCAGCATCCGATGGCGTTGATATACGTTTAGCCAACAAAGCGACGCTATGGAACATACCCGTTATCGGTCTCGAGTCTTTGCAGTTCCAGATTGATCTTCTTACTGGGCAAGACCAAGCCGGTAAAGAGATGCTAATCAGTGCAATCGAGGAGTTTGATCATTCTGAAGATTCTACCCATTGCCTAATAGACAGCTGGAAGGCAGGCGATTTAGATAAGCTTAATGAATTTGCGACACTGGCCGAAATGTCCGAGGAACTCGAGTCTGCATTGTTGACCGATAGAAACTTAGACTGGGCTGAGAAACTATCGAATCCAAACTGGCTTCCTGACAATAAAGGAAACTATGTCGTTGTGGTCGGCACGCTGCACTTACTCGGTGAGCAAAGCGTCCTGCAATTACTCAAAGATAATGGGTTCAAAATATCTCAGTTGTCACAAAGCACCAAAGCTCAATGTGAATTTAAGTACTAATGTGCTTACTCCGCCCATAAACGACGAAACACCCTTAAACGACAAAAGCCGCAGCATTTCTGCTACGGCTTTCTAAATGTGGTCGGTGAAGAGCCATATTCTAACTTCAGGCGACCCCCACTCGGGTTCCAATCCTTGCTTAGATAGCTTATTTCTATTCACCCTTAAACGACAAAAGCCGTAACATTTCTGCTACGGCTTTCTAAATGTGGTCGGTGAAGAGGGATTCGAACCCCCGACCCTCTGGTCCCAAACCAGATGCGCTACCAAGCTGCGCTATTCACCGAGTTGTTTCTTCAGGCTTATGCCCGTCAACGGATGCGTATATTACGGATTCTCAGCACATACGCAAGCCGTTTTAGCTAACTTTTTGAAAAATTAAGTTCGTTTGACTAAAACATCATCGACGGGCGACAAAGTGTGAGCAAAAACACATCAAGACAAACAAAATAGCAACCTAATAACAACAATTGATCCAGATCAGTGTTGCATATTTAATCAAGGCTTACCTTAAGCCCTGTCATCTCATTTTGTAGACAACGGAGGAACTATGGACTTTTGGCTTGATCTCCTATTTGGTAATGCGGTAGGACTATCTTCAATGATTGTTATCTTTGGAGCCTTAGGTCTAATGCTATTCTATGGCGGTTTCATCGTCTACAAAGTGATGAACGACAAATCTCCTCACTAGAATCGCTTAGCCCTATTTCTCGGAATAGATAATTCGCTATGCACCGAAGTAGATACATTGTCTGCTTCGGTTTTTTATTTCCTCGCTACAAAATTTTGACCTCTCCCTTCGCCTGTTGAGTATAATACTGTTATTAATTTCCCATGCTGAGATCTCGTGATGTCTCAAGACGATGAATTCGGTTTGTTTCAACAAATGATGGGGGATGTAAAACCTCTCAAGCAAGATACAACCGAACATAAAAAACACCATCAAGTAACGGATGCTCAACTCGCCAAACGCGAAGCCGCAATTTGGCTGACTGAAGATGATCCTGAATATCTGTCTATTGACCACGCGGAAATGATCAAGCCAGACGACGTCATCGAGTTTAAACGTGATGGTGTCCAAGATGGCGTGTATAAAAAGCTGCGTCTAGCCAAATACCCTATTCAAGCTAGATTAGACTTGCATAAAAGAACACTAGAACAAGCTCGAGATGAAGTGGTTAAGTTCCTAAAACAATGTATGCGTATGGATATCCGTACCGTTGTCATTGTTCACGGCAAAGGGGAACGTTCAAATCCACCAGCTCTAATGAAGAGTTTCGTTGCTCAGTGGCTAAAGCAAATCAAAGAAGTTCAGTGTGTTCATAGTGCCCAACGCTTTCATGGCGGGACTGGCGCAGTTTATGTGCTCCTCAGGAAAAGCGCTGAGAAAAAAATAGAAACTCGTGAACGGCATCAAAAACGTCTGGGTTAACTTGTCGCTCGGTGCTAGAATGCGCGACCTCTCTGTGTTGATATTTTGGTCAGCACATTTTATTAACCGCCGTTGTGAAACGTTAGGAGAACAACATGACACAAGATACTGGCAAACGCCTAAATAAATTCATCAGTGAGACTGGATTCTGTTCACGAAGAGAAGCAGACCGACTGATTGAGCAGGGCCGCGTAACAATTAATGGCCTCGTACCTGAGATGGGAACTAAGGTTCAATCAGGTGACGACGTTCGTGTTGATGACAAACCGATTTCAGCCACAGTCGACAAACCGATTTATATCGCTCTGAATAAGCCAACGGGTATTACTTGTACCACCGAACGCGATATACCAGGCAACATTGTCGACTTTGTCGGCCATAAAAAACGTATCTTCCCAATTGGTCGTCTCGACAAGCCTTCTGACGGCCTTATCTTCCTGACCAATGATGGTGACATCGTTAACAAGATCCTCCGTGCTGGTAACAACCACGAGAAGGAGTATGTTGTTCGTGTCGATAAGCCCATCAGTGATGACTTCATTAACAAGATGTCTTCCGGCGTCAACATTCTTGATACCGTAACCTTACCTTGTAAAGTTGTAAGAGAGACTAAATACTCATTCCGTATCGTGTTAACTCAGGGTCTTAACCGTCAAATACGTCGTATGTGTGAAGCACTCGGCTACGAAGTCTTTAAACTTCGCCGCGTCCGCATCATGAACATTTCGCTTGATGGTATTCCAAATGGACAATGGCGCTACCTAACCGACGCAGAAGTCTCTGAAATTCTTGCTATGTGTGAAGATTCAAGTGGCACAGAAGAAGCTTCTAAGATGGACGCGAAAGGTAAACGCATTCGTCGAGCAACTGACGCGAAACTATTTGACAGCCGTGAAGAGAACCAAGAATCGAAAGCACGTCGCAACCAAAAGCAACGTACCTTTAAAGGTCGCAACGCCGAAGAGTTCCGCCATGCTCCAAACTCTAAGAAAGGTCGCAATAGTGACCAACAAGCAGAATCGAAAGGCAAGCCTGCTAAAAAGACTTTCTACAAACCTACTTCAGAAAAAGCGCAGCGCCCAGCTAAGTCACAAGGCGGCACGTTGAGTTTGAAGAAGTAAGACTTGAGACGATTAGCTAACGAGTAGAATTGCTCACGCAGACACGCTCGTTATCCATAGGTCTCTGCCCTGAATTCTCTAGATTACGACAAAAAAAGAGAGCCTTATGGCTCTCTTTCGCAATCATTACAATCTTCGCTTATTGTGTACCGAAGATCTTGTCACCCGCATCACCAAGACCTGGGACGATGTAGCCTTTGTCATTTAGCTTTTGATCGATTGCCGCAGTGTATAGCTCTACGTCTGGGTGTGCTTTTTCTAGCGCTTCGATACCTTCAGGAGCCGCGACAAGAACAAGAACCTTGATAGCTTTACAACCTTTCTCTTTTATAAGGTCAATTGTTGCGATCATAGAACCGCCAGTTGCTAGCATTGGGTCAACAATAAGAGCGATACGCTCATCCATGTTGGACGCTAGCTTGTTAAAGTACGGTACTGGCTCTAGCGTCTCTTCATCACGGTAGATACCAACAACACTGATACGTGCACTTGGCATATGCTCAAGAACGCCATCCATCATGCCTAGACCTGCACGTAGGATTGGCACTACTGTTACTTTTTTACCTTTGATTTGGTCCACTTCAACTGGACCGTTCCAACCTTCAATGGTTACTTTTTCCGTTTCAAAATCCGCTGTCGCTTCATAAGTTAATAGGCTTCCAACTTCTGTCGCTAGCTCACGAAAGCGCTTAGTGCTGATATCACCTTCTCTCATTAGACCAAGTTTGTGCTTCACAAGAGGGTGTTTTACTTCAACAACTTTCATTTCCATCTCCGGATATCAGGTAAAATTTAAACAAACCTCAGGATTATAAACGATTTCGTTCTCAATTTCTTGTCATAGCGCAAAAGAAAAAACTTGCGCAAACGTTTGCTATATAGGTTTATCCACTGTTAGAATAGCGCCGTTTTCATATCCAACTTAAAACCGAGGACTTCCCTGTGAGTGCTGATAACACATCTCTTAGCTATAAAGACGCTGGCGTAGATATCGATGCAGGCAACGCGCTTGTTGACCGTATTAAAGGTGCTGTAAAACGTACACGTCGCCCAGAAGTAATGGGTGGAATTGGTGGTTTTGGCGCATTGTGTGAACTACCAACTAAATATAAGCAACCAGTTCTAGTATCTGGTACAGATGGTGTGGGTACAAAACTGCGCCTTGCTTTGGATATGAAAAAGCATGACACAATCGGCATCGACCTTGTTGCTATGTGTGTGAACGACCTTATCGTTCAAGGTGCTGAGCCACTATTTTTCCTAGACTACTATGCAACAGGTAAGCTTGACGTCGACACTGCGGCTGACGTTGTCTCAGGTATTGCAGATGGCTGTGTTCAAGCGGGCTGTGCTCTTATTGGTGGCGAAACCGCTGAAATGCCAGGCATGTACGAAGGTGAAGACTACGACGTTGCAGGTTTCTGTGTTGGCGTTGTAGAAAAAGAAGACGTCATTGATGGCACTAAAGTCGCCGCTGGTGATGCCCTTATTGCCGTTGGTTCAAGTGGCCCTCACTCAAACGGTTACTCACTAATCCGTAAGATCCTTGAAGTATCTGGCGCAGACAAAAATGAAGAGCTAGCTGGACGCACAATCGGTGAACACCTATTAGAGCCGACCAAGATTTACATCAAATCAGCACTAAAAATGATTGAGAAACACGACATCCATGCGATTTCTCACATTACAGGTGGTGGTTTCTGGGAAAACATTCCTCGCGTACTACCAGAAGGTACTAAAGCCGTTGTTGATGGTAGCAGTTGGGAATGGCCTGTTATTTTTAAATGGCTACAAGAAAAAGGCAACGTAACCACTCACGAAATGTACCGCACATTTAACTGTGGCGTGGGCCTTATTGTTGCTCTACCTCAAGATCAAGCAAGCGCAGCTGTTGAACTGCTAAAAGCTGAAGGCGAAAACGCTTGGATCATAGGTGAGATTGCCAACGCAGCATCAGGCGAAGAGCAAGTAGAAATTAACTAGTATTCAAGTAGAGTTCAATCAAGTATGAAAAGTATCGTTGTTTTAGTATCAGGAAACGGTTCAAACTTACAAGCAATCATTGACGCTTGTAATACCAGTATTACTGGTGGCCGTGTCACAGCCGTGTTTTCAAACAAGGCCGATGCGTACGCGTTAGAACGTGCGAAAATGGCTGAGGCTGGGGCTCATTTTCTTGATCCAAAAAGCTTCGATACCCGTGATGCTTTCGATCATGAGTTAATGAAGCAAATCGATGAGTACAAACCTGATGTCATCGTACTTGCTGGCTACATGCGAATCCTCAGTGGCGAGTTTGTTCGCCACTACATGGGTCGAATGATCAACATCCACCCTTCACTACTGCCTAAATACCCTGGGTTGAACACTTACCAACGTGCTATTCACGCGGGTGATGAAGAACATGGGACTAGTGTTCATTTTGTCACAGAACAGCTGGATGGCGGTCCTGTGATTCTACAAGCGAAAGTACCCATCTTCGATGAAGATACCGTAGACACATTGACTGAGCGCGTTCAAACACAAGAACACCGAATCTACCCTATGGTCGTTAAGTGGTTAGTCGAAGAACGCTTGGTAATGAAAGATGGTAAAGAAGCTTACCTAGACGGTAATCTACTTAGCATTCACGGCTACGCAGAAGAGTAATCTGCCTAACATTACAACAAAACAACCACTTAGCATGACCTAAAATCGACAATTAAAATTTTAAGCACGTCCAGAAAGACCAAGAAACACGAATTCGCAATCTAGAAGGCCCAGTCCGATTAACTGGGCCTTTGTTTTTCTAACTAACTAACGGTTGTCTTTTAACTAGCGAAAATAGGCTTTTTAATATCATGGAGTAATAAACAAACCAAGTAACCCATAAAGCTATGTTTTCACGCCCCGTCATAGTAATACTATGCATGTCATTAACCGTGTATAGCGCAAATACGATGGTATTAATTACAATGACTAGCGCAAAAATATAAGGCATATTTTTCTTGTATGCACTGAAGTATAAGCCTAGAAGAATAATTACATCACTACCCACTGAATAAACGTTTGTTAGTATAAATTGCTCACTCAGCAAAGCCCCGTCAGTTAATGTTAAAAGCGCTACGCGACTAAAAATCATCAGCGTTATAACAATATAAAAAATAACCTTGTTACCCATAGTTACCACCAATAGGCTGGAGAAAGCATATCTGGATTGGGAGGCAAGCGTTTTAGCCCATCTATTGATTGTAAATAGTCACGCTTGAATTGCATTCTTCTAATACCGTAAGGAGCCAGCTTATGAAGTGCATCAACCGCATCCTGAATTTCTTTATCGTTATATTTTGCGCCAGCGTCAATGGCATTTAACACTAACGGGACCACAGTTCGATACACTCGCTCCGAGTCAACCTTCCCAGTCACCTCACCATAAATCGCCGCTAAAGCACTATATAAAAGCCTAAATTCTGCGACTGCCATAATTTCACCCTGTATCATACTTGCAACAGCAGCGTACAAAACAAAAGTTCATTATGTAAAATATCAATATATTACGATGTGAATATCATCCAGAAATGAAAAAGCGCAGTCAAATGACTGGGCCTTTTTTGTTTGCATAAACATGCAATTGAAGATGGCTGGGGTGGAGAGATTCGAACTCCCAACACGCGGATTTGTAAAACCGCCTAAACCCTAATAAAACAAATGCTTAGCATAGTCAAAAATAGACAAGTAACGTTATACACACTCAAAATGACTTTGTTTGGCGGTAATAAGACGCTCTCAAGGTGACCATTGGCAATTGCCGAATTCACGTAGAACCCTACAAAAGATAATGTACTAATTCTCGGTTTTATATCTGACACAATATTTCCTTTTATCTTGTTGATTTGTTTAAAAATCAATTAATAAGAGTTAGCCTTATTAGACGACAAACTGCCGCCTAATAACGATAATGCTGATTTAACGGATTTAGCTCTAACGCCTCTTCTAGGTGGTCAGGGGCTAAATGTGCGCCGTTATTACGACATGCGCGAGTTTATGATTGCCGCCATGCAAGCGAGGCGCAAACGCGCCAGCTTTCGAATTGCGCGCACGGTTGAGGCGACAAAACCTCGCCGCTTTTTGTGCGTTCGTCTGGATGGTGGGCGAGTTTTACACCTTGTTCTAGAAGAATTAGCCGTGTGTGAGCTTGGCAGTGGCAAAGCAGAGGGCGTACTCAACAAACTTTGTGTAGCTAGGTCGAAAGTTTGGTTTTATCCTGCACAGTATTTACCAGAGACCGCAGCAAGTCCCTAAAACGGTCATCTCTCAATCCAATCGAATCCGGTGTGGCAAACAAAAAACCTCATTAGATGCGAAGTACATCTCAAATGAGATAGACCTCACCGTAGAGCAAATCAAATCACTCAAACCACTGGAATATTTTTACTCAGATGAAATGGGAGCAATTAAACGTGGGCGACTTCGAAAGCCAAGGCGTTAACGCTAAATACCGCTATCTAACAAATAAGACAAAAATGAGCTTTTGAAGAAATGTCCTATATCACTCTAGACCAAAAATGCGACAACTTGATGTTTAAGTAATCAACTAGCTAGATATTACCAAACTATCATGTATGGTAGCGCTGAATTAGATATGACCTTCAGGGTCGCTTGATTTATGAGTAATAACATTAAACCAACTTAGGAGAATGCTTGATGCTGTCACAAGCCTCACTACCATCTTCGGAAAGGACTCCTATTACCGACAAGGATTTGTATATTGCTTCACACAACGATTCATTAGGGGACTTCCTAAAAACAGAGCTATCACAAGGCAGACATATATACTGCTCATTTACAAAAGCTCAACTTCACGGAAGCCTCCGACGAGAGCTAAAAAAACGAGAAATTCAAAGCATCAGCTTTATAGATGGCTACACCATTTACCCCTGTCACGAATATTAAGCTCAAACAATAAAGGTCGCCTTCGCGTAATGCCAGTCAGTTAAGCTGACTGGCATTAGAGCCAGGTGCTCGTCTTTTTTTTTATTCTCTCGCCTAATATTAATCTTCCATTCATCTTGCCCCTGCTATGGTGCTAACAACCAATGGAGGCACGCGATGGATCTGAAAAGTTTACTCAATCAAGCACTTAACTCCGACCTTGTTAAACAAGGCCAACAACACGTCAAACAACAATCCAGCTCAGGCACTTTAAAATCACTGGGAGCTGGCGCCGTCGGAGGCGGTTTGGTTTCCCTTCTGATGGGTTCAAAGAAGAGCAAAAAACTCGGCAAAAATGCACTTAAAATTGGCAGTGTCGCTGCGTTAGGCGCTTTGGCGTACAAGGTGTATAACGACTATCAGGATAAAAACGCCTCGATATCAAACCACAATGCTCAGCAAGATACCTTCAACGCTGAAGATAACATCCACAGCGAACTGATCTTAACGGCGATGATTGCAGCAGCGAAAGCCGATGGTCATGTGGATCAGCAAGAAATGGAACGAATTGAACTGACACTTAAACAAGCAGGCGCAGATCTTCAACTGCAAAGTTTTCTTCATTCAGAGCTGAATAAGCCACTCGTTCCGACTGAAATTGCGCGTTTAGCGCGCTCACCTCAGCAAGCATCTGAAATATATCTCGCTTCGCTGATCGTGATTGATGAACAAAACTTTATGGAGAAGGCCTATCTCCAAGAACTCGCTAAACAACTCAACTTGTCACCAGAAGTAACCTTTCAGTTAGAACAACAGTTAAACAGGGCATAACATTGAACAGATATTCAACAGCCAAAGGTAACCCTTGAGCTAGGACAAGCACCTGCTTTGAGTTTCTTTGAGCGACTGTGTATATTTGACAGCAGTGACTGTTTATTGGAGTGAAGGCCATGCAAGTATACGGCTGTTGTGATCTAATTCGTGAACTTTATGCCCAGATTGGTAGTGGAGATCAAGCTTATGTCCCACAAGCTATCTCATGTGCAGTTAGAGCGTTAAATGATATCGCTGCTGATGAGTCCTTACCAAAGGATACTCGAGAAAAAGCAGCATTTGCTGCGGCAAACTTACTTATTTCAGATTTCGAGGATAAGTAATGAACTTAGCGAACTTTGAGTCAATGGACCCAGTTATGCTGATGAGTATCATCAACATGAAGCTGCGTGACGATTTTGCTGGCGACTTAGATAAACTCGTCGCGTTTTTCGATATTGATAGAGTCGCGTTAGAAGCGAAGTTATCAACCGCTGGCTTTGACTTTTTGCCAGAAGCAGGTCAGTTTCGGTAAACGCGCTAGATTCAGAGATAAAAAAACCGCCGTTTGGCGGTTTTTTTTATCTGTAGAAGCAATCTTTACTCTTCGTCAGCATCAGCTGCGCGTTGAGCTAAACGGCGTGCTTTTCTTTCTTCAGCTTCACGAGCTAGGCGTGCTTCACGCTCTAAACGCTCTTGACGTTGAACCGCTTTACGTTCGTTGCGCTCTGCTTGGTTTTTAACGAAACCAGCAAGTTCTTTCTCTGCCCACGCTTGAGCAAGTTCTTGACTTTCAAAAGCCATTTCACGCTTAGAAACGACAGTTTTACGAGAAGTCACTTGGCGAGTGATTTCAGCAGTCCAACCGTTACGTTTTTCAGAAGTGCGAATAGCAAATTTTGGATTTTTAGACATTTAATTCATTTCCTAAGGGATTAATCAGGGATTCGGTCAACTTGATAACTCCATCTAAGCTGAGCTGTTTAACACCATCCCTTGGTAAGCGCGGTATTAGAGCACAAAAGTCCGCATAACGCTGCAAGTTTTTTACGAGCGAGCTGGAGAGCTCGAGCCCAAAAAAAGCGCCGGTCTCTCAACCAGCGCTTTTCTATTTGGATCAGACTCACCTTTGGTGATTAGCCCAAATTCTTACGTGCGTTTTGGAACATACGCATCCAAGCACCGTTTTCACCCCAACCTTCAGGAGCCCAAGAGTTTGCCACTGTACGGAACACACGCTCTGGGTGAGGCATCATAATAGTCACACGACCATCCGTCGTTGTCAGGCCTGTAATCGCATTAGGAGAACCATTCGGGTTGTTCGGGTATCGCTGAGTTGGATTGCTATGGTTATCCACGTAACGCACAGCGACAGTACCAGACGCTTCAATTGCTGCTAGATGCTCCGCTCCACGAACTTCAACACGCCCTTCACCATGAGACACAGCGATTGGCATACGCGAACCCGCCATACCATCGAAGAACACAGAATCTGACTTCTGAACTTCGACTAAACTAAAGCGCGCTTCAAAACGCTCAGATTCATTGCGTACGAATCTTGGCCATAGTTCTGCGCCTGGGATCAACTCTTTCAGGTTAGACAGCATTTGACAGCCATTACATACCCCGAGAGAGAAAGTATCTTCACGGTTGAAGAAACCTTCAAACTGATTGCGCGCTTGTTCATTGAACAAGATAGACTTCGCCCAGCCTTCACCTGCACCCAATACGTCACCGTAAGAGAAACCACCACAAGCAACGAGACCTTGGTATTGGTCCAGAACAGCCTGACCAGTCAGGATATCGCTCATGTGGATATCGGTCGCTTCAAAACCTGCACGGTCAAATGCAGCCGCCATTTCAACATGAGAGTTAACGCCCTGCTCGCGCAGAATAGCCATTTTCGGCTTGGCGCCTGTCGCAATGTACGGAGCTGCAATATCTTCTTTAACATCGAAGCTCAATTTAACGTTGAGACCTGGGTCTGAGTTATCTTTCTTCGCTTCAAACTCTTGATCCGCACACACTGGATTATCACGCAGAGCCTGCATCTTATGGGTAGTTTCCGCCCAGATAGTACGCAGTTCAGTACGATTACGCTCAAGAACGACTGAATCACCAGACTTAATAACAAGCTCATCAGAAGCATCGACTGAACCGATCACATGTGAACAAGTTTCTAGACCATTTGCTGCCAAGGTTGAAAGCACTGTGTCTAGGTCAGAATTTTTCACCTGAATCACGGCACCAAGTTCTTCGTTGAACAGAGCCGCAAGAGTATCGTCACCCAAGGCAGCGATGTCAGCATTGATACCACAGTGACCTGCGAATGCCATTTCGGCCAAAGTAACGAATAGACCACCGTCGCCTTTATCGTGGTAAGCCACAACTTGATCATTTGCGACAAGAGCCTGAATACCCTCGTAAAAACCTTTAAGTTGTGCTGCATTGTCTACATCAGCAGGTTTGTCACCAAGCTGCTTGTACACCTGTGCAAGCGCTGTTGCGCCTAGACGATTCTTACCATTGCCCAAGTCGATAAGTACCAGGCTAGTGTCGCCTTTGTCAGTGCGAAGCTGAGGTGTAATCGTCTTACGAATATCCTCAACACGCGCGAATGCAGTGATAATTAGAGACAGTGGAGACGTCACTTCTTTCTGTTCACCGTTCTCTTCCCACTTGGTTTTCATTGACATCGAATCTTTACCAACTGGGATAGTCAGTCCAAGCGCCGGACATAGCTCTTCACCAACAGCCTTCACCGCTTCGTAAAGACCCGCATCTTCACCTGGGTGGCCTGCTGGAGACATCCAGTTTGCAGACAATTTAATATGTTTGATGTCACCAATGTTGGTCGCAGCGATGTTCGTGATTGCTTCGCCCACCGCAAGACGAGCTGATGCACCAAAATCTAGTAGAGCAACTGGAGTGCGCTCACCCATTGACATTGCTTCACCGTGGTAAGTGTCGTAGCTTGCTGCCGTTACTGCGCAGTTTGCAACTGGAACTTGCCATGGACCAACCATTTGGTCACGAGCGACCAGACCTGTTACGGTGCGGTCACCAATCGTGATAAGGAACGTTTTTTCAGCCACTGTTGGTAAGCGTAGAACGCGCTCTAGCGCATCATTTAGTTCAATACCTTGACGATCAATCGCTGGGTTGTTCACCTTCAGCGTTTTCGCGTCACGGTGCATCTTCGGCGTTTTACCTAGAAGAACATCCATTGGCATATCGATTGGTGTGTTGTCGAAGTGTGAATCTTCTAGCTTCAATTCACGTTCTTCTGTCGCGATACCAACAACAGCATATGGTGCGCGCTCACGCTTACAGATAGCATCAAATGCTGCCATATTTTCTGGTGCAACCGCTAATACATAACGCTCTTGCGATTCATTACACCAGATCTCTAATGGGCTCATACCCGGTTCATCATTTGGTACGTCACGTAGCTGGAAGATACCACCACGTTCACCGTCATCAACAAGCTCTGGAAGTGCGTTTGAGATACCGCCAGCACCAACATCATGAATAAAGGCGATTGGGTTTGCTTCGCCTAGCTGCCAACAACGGTCGATAACTTCCTGACAACGACGCTCCATTTCTGGGTTTTCACGTTGAACTGATGCGAAATCGAGATCTTCGGCTGATTGACCAGATGCCATTGAAGACGCTGCACCGCCACCAAGGCCGATATTCATTGCAGGGCCACCAAGCACAATTAGGCTTGCTCCTACTGGGATTTCTTTCTTCTGTACATGCTCTTCACGGATGTTACCCATACCGCCAGCAATCATAATTGGCTTGTGGTATCCACGGATCTCTTCACCTGCGTGAGAATTAACTTTCTCTTCGTAAGTACGGAAGTAACCAAGTAGGTTTGGACGACCAAATTCGTTGTTGAACGCCGCACCACCTAGAGGACCTTCTAGCATGATATCTAGAGCGTTAACGATATGACCAGGCTTGCCAAAATCGGTTTCCCAAGGCTGCTCAAAGTTTGGAATACGTAGGTTAGAAGTCGTAAAACCAACTAGACCTGCTTTTGGTTTACCACCGATACCGGTTGCGCCTTCATCACGGATTTCACCACCGGAGCCCGTAGATGCCCCAGGCCAAGGAGAGATAGCCGTTGGGTGGTTATGTGTTTCCACCTTCATGAGAATGTGTGCTTTCTCATGGTTGTAGCCATACTGACGTGTTTCTGGATTAGGGAAGAAACGACCAACATCAGAACCCACCATAACCGCTGCATTATCTTTGTAAGCCGACAGCACGTTATCTGGTGTCACTTGATAAGTATTTTTGATCATTTTAAACAAAGACTTCTCTTGCTTGACGCCGTCGATTGTCCAGTCTGCATTAAAGATCTTATGGCGACAGTGCTCTGAGTTTGCTTGTGCAAACATCATCAGTTCGATGTCAGTTGGGTTGCGTTCAAGTTTGTTGACGAACGCATCGTAGAGATATTCAATTTCGTCATCAGCCAAAGCTAGGCCTAGGGTAACGTTTGCTTTTTCAAGCGCATCACGACCACCTGCAATTAGGTCAACATCCGCGACTGGCGCAGGCTCAGCAACTTGGAACAAAGCTTGTGCAGAATCGAAATCAGTGAAAATGACTTCCATCATGCGATCATGAAGGATAGCTTTTAGCTCAACCAGTTGAAGTTCTGTAAGTTCGGTTGAGGATTCGATGTAGTAAGCCGTACCGCGCTCAAGGCGAACCACTTTGTCCAGACCACAGTTATTGGCGATATCCGTCGACTTTGACGACCAAGGAGAGATCGTTCCTGGGCGAGGAGTCACAAGCAGAAGCAAACCTTGTGGTTCATGCTCTTCAATTGTAGGACCGTAAGTCAGTAGTTTTTCAAGTTTCTCAACTTCAGACTCATCAAGATCAGCTGATAGTGCTGTAAAGTGAGCGAACTCTGCGTAGATGCCAGTTACTGGCAGACTTAGTTCACGACAAAGCTCTAGAAGCTTGTTAACACGAAATTCAGATAGAGCTGGGGAGCCACGAAAAATTCTCATGTGCTTAGGTCTCTTATGCAATTGGTTAAGGTCTATTGACCTGAGGTGATATTGGAATAAATTCAGTAAGTTAGGACATATCACTTCGAACTTATGCCGATTGCACCTCTCTGTTGCGAGCGCATTATATAGTAATTATTTTTGTGATGTAACACCAAAAGCAACCGTTTGCGTCATTTTTTTTGTCAAATTTGAGATACACCAAAATTCCTCATTACCAGAACAGTTATCCCGAAGCCTGACTGATTATCTTGCCTTGTCATGACACTTTGATATAAATGCCCTACTAGATGTATGAGAATGTCGTTAATGAAAAAGCATTATCTAAACCAACTTAAATCTGTGTGCGCGTTGCTATTCTGCGCCTTGGTGCTTTCTGGTTGTCAAATAGAATCCGAACCAAAGAGTGAGTTGGACTTAATTAAAGAACGTGGTGTATTGCGTGTTGGCACACTCAACAATCAACTTTCTTACTTTATCGGACCAGATGGCCCTGCTGGACTGGATTACGAACTTGCTCGTGAGTTTGCCAATGAACTCGGCGTCCAGCTTGAAATGAAACCGGCATACAGAATATCAAGCCTATACCCAGCACTGAAAAATGGTGAAATTGATATAATCGCAGCGGGCTTGAGCCAATCTCCAGAGCGTCTAAAACTCTTCCTCCCAGGGCCTGCCTACTACTACGTGAGTCAACAGCTTGTATACAAGAAAGGAAACTGGCGTCCAAGAAACCTTGAGCAGTTGCTTGAGAAGCAGGCTGAGCTTATTGAAGCCAATAGTGGTGAAGATGTACTGAGAATTGTCAGCGACTCTCATTTTAACCGCACACTAGCAGCAATTCAGGCCGAACAGCCACAATTGTCTTATGATATTGACCCAAATGCCGACGTAAATGATCTCCTTAAGCAGGTTTCCTCTGGAGAGCTGCGCTTTACTGTCGCGGACTCGGTAGAAATTTCGCTCTCACAACGAATTTACCCAGATATTGCCCTCGCCTTTGAACTGACAGAAGACCAACCCATCTCTTGGTTCTTGCGTCGTTCTCAAGATGAGAGCTTATACGGTTTGATCATAGAGTTCTTCGGGGCGGTTAATCAGTCTGGTCATCTCGCATCGCTTGAAGAGAAATACATTGGTCACATTGGCAATTTTGACTATGTTGATACACGTGCTTTCATTCGTGCGCTAGACTCCAAATTACCGAAGTGGTCTCCACTATTTAAAAAGTATTCGGATGAGTTTGACTGGAGACTTGTAGCAGCTCTGGCTTATCAAGAGTCACACTGGAACCCTAAAGCTAAATCGCCAACGGGTGTACGTGGCATGATGATGTTGACTCTCCCTACGGCAAAAAGTGTGGGGGTGAACAATCGTCTCGACCCAGAGCAGTCCGTTCGTGGAGGCGTCGAGTACTTGCGCAGAATGGTGGCTCGAATTCCAGACTCGATCGATGAACATGAAAAAATTTGGTTTGCGCTGGCTTCCTATAACGTGGGTTATGGTCACATGATGGATGCACGTAGACTGACCAAGACGCAAGGTGGAAACCCAAATGCTTGGTCTGACGTAAAAGATCGACTGCCACTGCTGCGTCAGAAGAAATACTACAGCCAAACTCGCTACGGTTTTGCTCGTGGAGATGAAGCTCGCCGCTATGTTGAGAATATTCGCCGCTACTACCAGAGTATTATTGGACACGTCGAACAGCAGACGGTTGAAAATGGCGACATCAGCATTGATGATCTCGCGGTTATCCAACTGCCTGAAATGGAAGAGTCTGAAGAAAGCCTAAGCGCTGAAGATGAGTTAGAAACACTGGAATCTGAAGCCCTCGTCGAGCCATCAACTAATCAGTAGACACCCTATGTTTGAGTGCGCAGTTTTGGTTAAAATCCGCGCACTTAATCATTATTTACTCACTCAGAGATAATATCGTGTTCAAGATCACTTGCGAAGTTTCTTGGAATTGTAACAATTGCGAGGTATAAGACGTTTATCGTCACATAATCAATTGCTTCTCTGCACTTGAGAGTTTGATTAAACATTAACCAAAACAGGAGGTTGTTTTATGCTTAGACGTAAAATGCAGTCAAAACGCCTTAACAAGACCGTTGCTGCAAATCGCCGTAAGCGCATGCTGAGTAACAACAAGAAAAAGGTGATCGCACGTCACCGCGCCTTTATGCAATTAATTATTGCTGCATAACCCCGCATAGCAAACATCTTAACCACAAGATGTTTGCTTATGACCCGCTTTCCTTCAGTCTTTTTTGTCTCTGCTTGTTTCGTCCATTTGCTCTAAGCGTATTGCCTGACGTTGCTGTTTCTTCTCTTTGCGTCGACGTTTAAAGAACGCTTGTAACTGAGACCGGCACTCCTCTTCAAGCAACCCTTGTTCAACATCTGCATAATGGTAAGCGGCTTGATGCTCAAACAAGTTGAGAACCGTTCCTGCCGCACCGGCCTTAAGATCAGGTGCACCAAAAACGATTCGCTTGACTCGACTATGTAATAACGCTCCCGCACACATAGGACATGGCTCTAACGTTACATACAGAGTGGTATCGAGTAGCCGATAGTTCTGCAACACATGGCCCGCCTTACGAATAGTCTGCATCTCAGCGTGCGCGCTAGCATCATGCTGGCCAATAGACTCATTCCAGCCTTCCGCAATAACTTTACCCTCTTTGACTAAGACCGCACCAACAGGCACTTCTCCCTTTGCTTCGGCAAGCTCAGCAAGCTCGATAGCGCGGCGCATAAACAGTTCATCTTGAGGGGTAAATTGAGAATCTGACACAGAGAACTCCAAAATCTAGCATAGCGGCTGTGGGCTGGTGATTTTACTCAAAGAGTGAGTGTTCTGAAAGGAGAACTCTCTATTTGTCTGGTTTATCGCCGAAACGAAAAAGCGCCGGTCTTTCAACCAGCGCTTTATTAAATGTTACTAAACAATCTCAGCGTTCTTACATGCTGTAAGTGTATGGAGCTTGGATACCTAGAGGGATACCTAGCATCCAGTAGACAACTAGGAAGATTGACCAACCGATCAGCATTGCAATCGAGAATGGCATCATTAGAGATGCAAGTGTTCCGATCCCTGTCGACTTCACGTAACGTTGACAGTAAACCACGACTAGCGGGAAGAATACCATCAGAGGTGAAATGATGTTAGACACCGAGTCACCAACACGGTAAGCCGCTTGAGATAGCTCAGGAGAGATACCGACAGCCATTAGCATTGGAACTAGGATTGGACCAATCAGAGCCCACTTCGCTGACGCAGAACCAATAAGTAGGTTTACAGATGCAGTCAGTAGAATCATACCAATGATTGTTGCTTCACCCGGTAGGTTCATGACTTTTAGGCCTTGAGCACCGTAAAGCGCTAGCATAGTACCGATGTTTGACTGAGCGAACGCCGATAGGAACTGTGCACAGAAGAACGACATGACAATGTACGCACCCATTGTAGACATAGTGTCAGCCATCGCTTTAATGATGTCGTTACTTGTCTTGAACGTACCTGAAACACGGCCATATACGTAGCCTGGGATGATAAACAGAATAAAGATCAGCGGAACAATCGATTTCATCAGCGGTGCAGAGAACGCCGTAATCTCACCAGCTGGAGAACGTAGTGCTGAATTCTCAGGAATGATCGCAGCGATAAGTAGCGCGATGCCCGCCATCATAGCCCAACCAGCGTAACGGAACGCTTTTGATTCTAGCTCTGAGAAAGAACCAAGATCTGGTGCTTTTTCAGCATCTTCGTCGATAGGTGAATTTGCTAGACGAGGTTCGATGATTTTCTCTGTCACGTACCAACCGATAGCAACAATGATCACTGAAGATAGGCCAGTAAAGAAGATGTTTGCTAGAGGGTTTACTACATATTCTGGATCGAGAACCTGAGCCGCAGTCTGTGTAAAGCCAGCAAGTAGCGGATCAATACCTGAAGGAATGAAGTTAGCTGAGAAGCCACCCGACACACCCGCAAACGCTGCCGCGATACCCGCTAGAGGGTGACGACCTGCCGCGTGGAAAATAATACCACCTAGTGGAATAACCAGAACGTAGCCCGCATCTGCCGCTGTGTGCGAAACGATCGCAACCAGAATTAGCATTGGAGTCAGCAGCTTCGCTGGAGTGAAGTTAAGCATCTTCTTAAGGCCAGTTGTAATAAAGCCAGAAGAGTCAGCAACACCAACACCTAACATCGCGACTAACACGATACCTAGTGGTGCAAAACCAGTAAAGGTTGTCACCATATTCGCGAGAAAGCTTGCTAAAGATTCGCCAGTCAAAAGGTTTTTAATTTCAAGAGCTTCACCCGAACGTGGATTGATCAGGTCAAATGTAACGTTGGAGAGCAACGCTGACGCAGCCCAAGTAATAACAAGTGCCCAGAAAAATAAAATGGCAGGATCTGGGATCTTGTTACCTGCGCGTTCGATAAAGTTTAAGAAGCGATCCATCCCACTCGGCTTCGAAGATGGTGCCTTATTTACTGCTTGGTTACTCATGGTAACTCCATATGTGATGTTGTTGCCTAAGGCTTCTTGTAATTGTTTTGTCAGCCTATGATTCGACTGTCATTCTATAAAATAGCCTTACTAAAAGCACAAGATTCTGTGTATTTTTCCATAATTGGAGACATATTTTGCAAAAACACCATTAACGTGCAACAAAGCCAATACAAATACCCATCACGACATGAAACAATTTTGAAACCAAAACGTAAAACATAGATCTCGCTTTTGAGTTTTGAGCGCTAATACGACATAGATATGAAACTAATGCAACATGCGTATTGTTAATCAGAAAACATCGTCTTCAGGGTAACCATTTGGGGCTGCCCTAGTCGGTCATTCCATTCAACATACACTTCGACTTGTTTAAGGTTTACTGAAGATGGCCACGACATACTCTGAATTTGCCACGCCAATTGGAATTTTGAGTGTGAGCTGGAATCGGTGCCGCTAGCTAATGAACTCACACCTAGAAAACCAGCGTGACTTCTTAGCCGCTCGGCTTTCTGCTCAGCGATACTTAATGCTGTCACGCTATCCACCGCAAACTCGGCTCTCTGCTCTATGTATACCTGAAGTTGCACCAACGCCAATGAAGTCATTCCACTTAGCAACATAGTAATAAGAACTTCTATAAGGCTAAAGCCAGTTTGCCTATTCCGCATTCCAACCTCCATGTAGCCAGCGAATCACAGTGTTTTCCGCGTTAGGATGGGTTATTACAGACTGTATGGTCTCATCAGTGGTTTGTTCACCATAATAAAAACGCCTGCTGATACCATAATTTCGCCTTGTAGCCCGAATAACAAAACGTTGGCTGCCTAGCGGCTCAATCAATAACTCATCTAATTCCATCGCTGTCAGACAATCATTGAACAGCTCCTCTCTTTCTACAGGCGATGATAGAACTAGCACATTCGGGTGTCGCTTTATTCGGGCAAAGGCACACTCGATTCCCCCTTCAACTAACCAGTGTGTTTGACTTAATTTAATCTGATTCTGTGCCTGTTTAATGTGAAAAAATACCCCTCTAAAAAGCCCCATAGACACACCTAAAGCCGCTGTTAGTAACACGCTACTCAAAATTAATGTCACTATGCCTTTCTGCTTCACTAATCGTTCCTTACTCGCACTGTTATCTGAGAGGAGTAATTTACCTCCGGCGCTTGAGTTAGCTGACCAGCTAAACGAACAGAAACAAGCTGACTAGCACTTGCGTGCTCACTAGTGACTTCCGTTGAGACTTCGAATTCAGAGACAGAGATAAGTTTGGGATCGAAGAGGTTATAACAGTTACCGAGTAAACCTGATTCAGCCGCTGAAGAGATACCTAAAGGTGCAGACGTATGCTTCTCGCATATTTTCAGCTGACCGACTGACGAAGTGGTTGAAACGTAATACTTAAAAAATACATTGCGAAATAGCTCTTCATCAGAAGACGCCGCTCGATAGACATAACCAAACTGTTGACTGTCAGGATTCACATAGATGGTTTTGGTACTACCAACAAGCCTAACCGATACTCCTCGTGCATCATTGAATCCTGCACGTTTTATATCCTGCTTAATGTGCAGCATGACACTTTCTATACTGTCGACAAGAAGTAAACGCTCATCTCTATGCTCAGTAATTTGCAGACTTGCCTCAAGAATTGAGCCGACGACACCTAACGTCATCACGCCCATTAATGACGCCACCAGTATTTCAATCATTGTCGAACCATACTGAGTGTTGTTGCTAACATGCCGCATAACCAAAACGCTCGGCTCCTTCAGCGCAAACCACCACCCTATTGGCAAAAAATGAACTCTTTAGCCGCAACTTATGATCGCTTTCCCCCTCGACATAGAATTCAAAACTGCCGTTCTCGACTCGACCGCGTACCCCATAAAATCGGATTCTGTCTCTAGTGTAATTCCAACTCAGTTTTATCGAAGCAAACGTGCGACCGTCAATTAAGAGTATGGTTTCCCCACTGTCGACAACCTGTGAATCCGTCAAGGTTATTCGCCATAACCCCGCTTGCTGTTCAGAACCGAGGTCAGTAATGTGAACCCAGAGATCTTGATTCCTTGCGATCGCCTCAGAACGGCTCTGCATCATAAACCCCTTTAGCTCATTCGCCACACGCTTCATCTGAAGAGCATGACTCATCTGCAACATACTCGGAATTGCTGCTGACATGAGTAAGGCCATTAAAATCAGCCAAATGAGTAGCTCAATCAGAGTAAAGCCGAGAGACGTTTTCCACTTCATCATGTAAATCAATGTCTATGCACAACCATTCTTGAAGTGACCTTAACAGTCAATAAGATTATGAAAATAAACAAATAATAAGACTAGAAGCAGATTCAAATGACGTATTCAAAAACGAGCAACATTAGACCAAAGGGTATGACATTGATCGAGTTATTAGTCGTCGTCATGCTGGTAACCATTTTTGCCTCGATTCTCTATCCAAACTATCAGAGCCAAATTCTCAAGGCACATCGCGCTGCAGCCATTAGCGACTTGGCGAAAATTCAGCTCGAACTGGAGCGTCAGTATCGGGGAAGTTACGCATTGGCAGCCGAAAATGTGCTGCCAGATGGCTACTGCGCTTGGTGTAAAACCAATGCCCGTCAGTTTTCTTTTTCGATATCAGCGACAGAAAACCGCTACACCATAAAAGCCCACCCAACTCACTCTCAGACGAGCGACGAGTGCGGTGGAGAAAGGTACCAATCCCTCAGCCTAAATCAGGCTGGAGAGTACAGCCCGATAAAATGCTGGCAATAAAAAAGCCTGCGCGTAGGCAGGCTTTTACAGTTGAATAAAACCATTAGCTGGTTAGGTCATCAAAGAACTTTTTCACTCCGTTGAAGAAGCCTTCAGACTTAGGCTTGTGCTTTGTCGCAGCTTCACCACCACATGATTCTTCAAACTCTTTAAGCAGCTCTTTTTGACGAGAACTTAGGTTAACTGGCGTTTCCACGACAAGCTTAACGATAAGATCACCAATACCGCCACCGCGAACACCCTTAACACCTTTACCACGCATACGGAACATACGACCGGTTTGAGTTTCTGACGGTACTTTCAAATTAACACGACCATCCAGTGTAGGGACTTCAACCTCTCCGCCTAGCGCTGCCATAGCAAAGCTAACAGGAACTTCACAGTACAAGTTGTTGCCGTCACGTTCGAAGATATGGTGCTCTTTCACGTGAACCTGAACGTATAGATCACCGGCTGGTGCACCCATTTCTCCAGCTTCACCCTCACCAGACAAGCGGATGCGATCACCTGTGTCCACGCCTGCAGGAATCTTAACATTAAGAGTTTTGGTTTTCTGTTTGCGACCTTGACCATGACATACGTTACATGGGTCTTTGATGATCTTACCTTTACCATGACAGGTAGGACAGGTTTGTTGAACCGCGAAGAAACCCTGACGCATCTGAACTTGACCATGACCATGACAAGTGCCACATGTCTCAGCAGAAGTGCCTTTCTTAGCACCGCTACCTTCACAAGAGTCACAGTGAACAAGTGTAGGTACATCAATTTCTTTCGAGACACCACGAACCGCTTCTTCTAGCGACAACTCCATGTTGTAGCGTAGATCTGCACCACGCTGCGCACGTTGCTGACCACCGCCACGACGACCACCACCAAAGATATCGCCAAATACGTCACCAAAGATGTCACCGAAATCTGCGCCGCCGCCACCAAAGCCGCTACCGCCCATACCACCTTGTTCAAAGGCCGCATGACCATACTGGTCGTAAGCTGCTTTCTTTTGTGGATCGAGCAGGATTTCATACGCTTCTTTTACTTCTTTAAACTTATCTGCGGCGCTCTCATCACCCTGATTGCGATCCGGGTGGAACTTCATTGCTAGGCGCTTGTACGCCTTTTTAATATCACGCTCTGATGCATCGCGGCTTACGCCTAATACTTCGTAAAAATCACGTTTTGACATGTTTCTCGTCACCAAATTTATTACTGCAAACGGTCAACACCGCTTGGTGTTATATCGATCTAACTAATGGCTCTGAATTTTAACGACTTCGCGCTAAAAAGACACTTTTAGTTAGATGGACATAATTTACAAACATACGGGCGTATGAGTTTCCTCAAACGCCCGCATCATATTCAAGTTAAATCAGATTCAAGAATTACTTCTTGTCTTCTTTCACTTCTTCGAACTCTGCGTCAACTACGTCGTCATCTTGCTTAGACTGTTCACCAGCGTCACCTGCTTGTTGAGCTTGTGCTTGCTGTTGAGCAATTTCCATTAGCTTCTGAGCCGCAGCCATAAGCGCTTGTACTTTAGCATCAATCGCTTCTTTGTCTTCGCCTTTACGAGCGTCTTCTAGTTCAGAGATCGCTGCTTCAATCTTCTCTTTCTCTTCAGCTGGTAGAGCGTCACCCGCTTCTTCTACTTGCTTACGAGTACCGTGAATCATTTGGTCAGCTTGGTTACGAGCACTTGCTAGTTCTTCGAACTTCTTGTCCGCTTCTTTGTTAGCTTCTGCTTCTTGAACCATTTTCTCGATTTCTTCATCGCTCAGACCGCCAGAAGCTTGGATAGTGATCTTCTGTTCTTTACCAGTCTGCTTATCTTTCGCTGATACGTGAAGGATACCATCCGCATCTAGGTCGAAAGTTACTTCAATTTGTGGCATGCCACGTGGCGCAGGCTGAATGCCTTCTAGGTTAAATTGACCTAGAGACTTGTTGTACATTGCTTGCTTACGCTCACCTTGAAGCACGTGAATAGTTACCGCGTTCTGGTTGTCTTCTGCTGTAGAGAAAACTTGGTTCGCTTTAGTTGGGATAGTCGTGTTCTTCTCAACGAGTTTAGTCATTACGCCGCCCATAGTCTCAATACCTAGAGACAGAGGAGTAACGTCTAGTAGAAGTACGTCTTTCACTTCACCAGCAAGTACACCACCCTGAACAGCAGCACCCATTGCTACTGCTTCGTCTGGGTTAACGTCACGACGCGCTTCTTTACCAAAGAACTCAGCAACCTTAGCTTGAACCATAGGCATACGAGTCTGACCACCAACTAGGATAACGTCAGTGATATCGTTAACCGATAGGTCAGCATCTGCTAGAGCAACTTTTAGCGGCTCAAGTGAGCGTTGTACTAAGTCTTCAACTAGAGATTCTAGTTTCGCACGAGTCACTTTAACGTTCATGTGCTTAGGACCAGTCGCATCCGCAGTAACGTAAGGTAGGTTTACGTCAGTTTGAGTCGTAGAAGAAAGCTCAATTTTCGCTTTTTCTGCCGCTTCTTTAACACGCTGCATTGCTAGAGGATCTTTCTTAAGATCGATACCTTGCTCTTTCTTGAACTCATCCACTAGGTAGTTAATCATGCGGTTATCAAAGTCTTCACCACCTAGGTGTGTGTCACCGTTAGTTGCTAGAACTTCGAATGTTTTCTCGCCTTCAACTTCATCAATCTCAATGATAGAGATATCGAAAGTACCACCACCAAGGTCGTATACCGCGATAGTGCGGTCGCCGCCAGACTTGTCTAGACCGTAAGCTAGAGCTGCTGCTGTTGGTTCGTTGATGATACGTTTAACTTCTAGACCTGCGATACGGCCAGCATCTTTAGTTGCTTGACGCTGAGCATCGTTAAAGTAAGCAGGTACTGTGATAACTGCGCCAGTTACTTCCTCACCTAGGAAGTCTTCAGCCGTTTTCTTCATTTTCTTAAGTACTTCAGCAGAAACTTGAGGAGCTGCCATTTTTTGGCCTTTCGCTTCTACCCAAGCATCACCGTTGTCAGCCTTAACAATTTTGTATGGCATGATTTCGATGTCACGTTGTACTTCTTCGTCTTCAAAACGACGACCGATCAAACGCTTGATTGCAAATAGCGTGTTTTCTGGGTTAGTAACTGCTTGACGTTTCGCAGGTTGACCTACTAGCGTCTCACCATCTGTGTATGCAATTACTGACGCTGTGGTACGCTCACCCTCTGCGTTTTCAATTACGCGTGGTTTGTCGCCGTCTAGTACAGCAACACATGAGTTTGTAGTACCTAAGTCAATACCAATGATTTTACCCATCAGGCTATCTCCGAATAAATTTCTATTTTCGTTTTGCTATATCCCCTATGTGGGGGATCGAGAATCGGGTTTCAACCCTTGCTCACAAACAAAAATAATTATGTTTGCTTCTCTTATGCCCAATAGATAAGGGCGCCAAATCTCTTTTCAAGGGACAAAACAAAAAAAAATAGAAAAAGATTAGATAAATGAGCAGGAGCAAGAATGAAATATAAAAAAGCGAGGCACTTGGCCTCGCTCTACTTTCATCAATTAAGATTACGCGTTGTTTGCTTGAGCTGGTTTCACTTCTGCTTCTACTTCATCTTTACCGATTTCGCCTTCGCTTGTTGCAACAATGGTGTTCACCGCTGTGTCACCTACTACGTTTGAAGAGGTACAGAACATATCGTTGATACGGTCAACCGCTGCGATAATTGCTAGACCTTCTGGTGGAAGACCTAGTTGGTGAAGTAGAACACCAACCATAACAACACCGCCACCTGGTACACCACCCGCACCAATCGATAGAAGCAGGATAGTTAGACCTAGAGTAAACACATCTGCTGTATTGATAGGCTGACCAAATGCGTTAGCGACGAAGATAGTTGCCAATGCGATGTAAATAGACACACCAGACATGTTCATCGTTGCACCTAGTGGTACACCAAAACCTGCAACCGATTTAGAAACGTTTAGTTTCTCAGTTAGGGTGCGCATTGTTACTGGAATCGTTGCGTTAGAGCTTGCTGTTGATAGTGAGAACAGAACCTGCTCACGCGTCGCACGTAGGAATGCCTTTGGAGACGTCCCCGTTGCAATGCCTACCGCCATTGGGTAGAAGATGAAAATCCAGAATACTAGCATTGTTACAACGAGTGCTACATAGCCCGCAACAGACATAAGCGTGTTTGCGTCTAGAGTCGCGCCTAGTTGAATCATCAGAGCGAATACACCGTATGGTGCTAGGCTCATGACGAGACCAACAAGCTTCATCATAATTTCATTAGCCATCTTGAAGGTACGGATAGCAGGGCCACCGCGTGAATCAAGCGCTTGAATAGCAAGTCCAGTCAGAATCGCCATGAAGATGATTTGTAGCATGTCACCGTTAGCAAAAGCCTGTACAGGGTTGCTTGGTACAATGTTGACGACTAGAGAGAAAATATCTGGTGTTTCAGTTGTCGTTAGCTTAACGCTCTCTGAGATAGTACCAGCTAGGTTGGCATCAGCACCTGGTTGGAAAATCATACCAACGGTCAGAGCTGCTGCGATCGCGATAATGGTGTTGATAATGTAAAGAGCAAAAGTTTTACCACCAAGACGACCAAATGCGGTGATGTCTTTTAGATCGACAATACCACATACGATTGATACATATACTAAAGGCACTACAAGTAGTTTGATCAACGATACAAACATACCACCAGCGCCTTCAGCGGCACCAAGAAGGTAAGTATCAAAAATAGCAATTCCACTAAATAAGTACTGGATTGCCGTACCGATCAGAAGACCAGCAAACAAGCCTACAAAAATCTTGCTTGAAAGCGATTTATCCATCATCCATCTCCAGAATGTTGTGTTTATTAATTATGTTTTTATAGATTATTCCGCCACGTTTCATGGTGGAGTTCGCACATAATACACACTGAAGTTACAAAATAAAGCCTTTGTTTACGATAATGTTACAAGTTTCTAATCAGAAATTAATTTTCGGTTACACTTTTATCTAAGGATAATTCACTAAATCAACACCTTGTGTGGCAGTATGAAATCCGGTTTTAACCATAAAAAAAGAGAGGCTAAGCCTCTCTTTTGATACAAAAGTCGTTCTACAGGTCAGAATTTACTTAGCAACCATTACCATTGCAGGGCGCACTACACGACCGTTCAGTTCATAACCTTTCTGCATTACAAACATGACTGTGTTTGATTCATGATCTGGACTTTCTTGAATCGACATCGCTTGATGCAATTCTGGGTTGAACGTTTCGCCTTCAGGATTGATCTCTTTCAAACCAAACTTAGAAACGGTATCGACAAACGTTTTATGCGTCAGCTCAACACCTTCAAGAAGTGGTTTAATCACTTCATTTTCAGTATCTGCGGCTTGAATCGCACGCTCTAGGTTATCGATAACAGGGAGTAACTCTTCCGCGAACTTGTTTAGTGCGTACTTACGAGCCTTATCGATCTCAGTTTCAGTGCGACGACGCATGTTTTCAACTTCAGCTTTAGCACGAAGAACGCTATCTTGCTGCTCTTTAACTTTAGCTTCACTCGAAAGCAACGCAGCTTCTAGTTGAGCGATCTTTGCCTCTTGCTCGTCTAGTTCTGTTTCCTCTTCGTTCCACTCGATATCAGCGTCAGTGCCTACAACTTCCGCTTCTAGCTCTGCTTGCTGTTGTAGTTCTTCATCTTTGATCTTGTTTTCTTCGTTGCTCATGATATCTCCAGACTTCATATTTATTGGTACCCAACACTTCACGTTTATCGTATCGGAATACACAAAAACTCGCATAAATTGCTAACTTGCCATTATTATGGGGATGAAGATTGTCGAATCAAGCCTATTTGGTGCGGAAAACCTATGAAAAAACCTTTTGAAGTGATCGCCATCATTGGTAAACCCAGAGATCAGCAAGCAATAGCAACGCATAAAGAGCTCTATACCTGGCTTCAAGCTGAAGGTTATAAGGTGTATATCGATGACCGTCTTTGCGAGATTCTCGACGATATTCCTAAGGATGACTTCGCCAGTCTGATACAACTTGGCCGCATTGCCGACCTTGCCATTGTCGTCGGTGGTGACGGAAACATGCTCGGCGCCGCACGAGTACTATCACGATTCGATATCTCAGTGATCGGAGTAAACCGCGGTAATCTCGGCTTCCTAACCGACCTCAACCCAGAGGATTTCCAGGCGGCGCTAAAGAAAGTGCTTGCTGGTGAGATTATTGAAGAGCAACGATTCTTACTCGAAGCAGAAGTCCATCGCCACGGGCAAGTAAAAAGCCACAACGCAGCACTGAATGAAGCCGTACTCCACCCCGGCCAAGTGGCACATATGATTGAGTTTGAAGTCTACATTGATGATAGCTTTGCCTTCTCACTTCGAGCTGATGGTCTGATCGTATCAACCCCTACCGGTTCAACGGCCTATTCTCTATCCGGTGGTGGTCCAATCTTATCTCCAAGCTTGAATGCTATTTCACTCGTTCCGATGTTCCCACATACACTATCAAGCCGACCACTAGTGGTTGACGGAAACCGCCGAATCAAATTGGTTGTGGCGCCAGATAACCGCGGAACCCAAGAAGTCGGCTGTGATGGTCAGGTTTCACTTCCAGTCTCTCCTGGCGATGAAGTACACATCTATCAAAGCCCCAATATTCTCAAACTCATCCATCCAAAAGACTATAGCTACTATCATGTGTTACGAAACAAGCTGGGATGGTCGAGCAGATTATTTTAAATAACTAGCAATATTGGAGGGTTGGCGTAGCGCGTCAGCCCTTTTTTGTTTAGCAGGGAGGATGTATTGCATCTCCTACGAAACAAATTCTTTCTAGATATCCGGCAGCGAAGTTCGCGCTTGCTCACAAAAATTTTCACCAGCATCTTTACTGTATAAAGAAACAGTATATACTGTTTTCTTATACAGTATTGTTCATTTAAACAGGTACACAAAATGCTGGCTCATCTAAGTGTTAATAATTTCGCAATTGTTAAGTCTCTACAGCTAGAGCTATCCAAAGGAATGACAACCATCACTGGCGAAACGGGCGCAGGTAAGTCCATCGCGATAGATGCTCTCGGGTTATGTTTAGGGGGGCGCGCTGAAGCCGGCATGGTACGTCAGGGAGAAGAGAAAACAGAAGTCAGTGCTGCTTTCTCCCTAGAGAACAATATCAACGCAACTCGCTGGTTGGAAGACAATGATCTTCTCGACGGTAGCGACTGCATTTTACGCCGTATTATCAGTAAAGAAGGTCGTTCACGTGCGTTCATCAATGGCAGCCCAGTTCCTCTTTCGCAACTCAAATCTTTGGGCCAGTTATTGATCAACATCCATGGTCAACATGCACACCATCAATTGATGAAGAGCGAGTATCAGATGGCAATGCTTGATCAGTATGCAGGTCACACTGCGCTGCTGAAAAGCACACGCAATGCCTACCAAGCATGGCGACAAGCCGACAACAATCTCAAACAACTAAAAGAGAACAGCGCTACTAACCTAGCGCAAAAACAGCTCTTGGAATACCAAATCAAAGAGCTAAACGAACTCTCTCTTGGCGAGGATGAATATGAACAACTCGAACAAGAACACAAACGCCTATCCAACAGCGGCGAGCTTGCCTCAACCTGTCAGCAAGCTATCGAGCTTATTTACGAAGGTGAAGAAGTTAACGCGCTTGGTATTTTGCAATCAGCCAATCACTCCCTAATCCAACTAGCGGAACTGGACGAAAAACTGGCTGAGCTGCCAAATATGATTGCAGAAGCGATAATTCAGCTAGAAGAAGCGAACAGTGAGCTGCGAAACTACCTCGATTGTATTGATGTCGACCCTGCACGTATGGCTTACGTTGAAGAACGTTTTTCTAAAGTTATGTCGATGGCTCGCAAACATCATGTATTGCCCGAAGAACTGTTCGCTCACCATCAAGACCTGCTCGCGCAGATTGAAGCATTAGATTGTTCTGATGAGCGTCTTGAAGAGCTTGAGCAAGAAGTTAGCGATAAATACCAGTCATTTTTAACCTCTTCAGAGAAGTTAAATAAATCGCGTAACCGCTATGCCAAAGAGCTAAACAAACTGATCACAGCTAGCATGCATGAACTTAGCATGGAAAAAGCCCAGTTCCAGATTGAAGTCAGCAGCGAAGGAACTCACCCATCGCCACTGGGGATGGACAGTGTTTGTTTTGTTGTATCAACAAACCCAGGTCAGCCAATGCAACCTATCGCCAAAGTTGCTTCAGGTGGCGAACTGTCACGAATTTCTTTGGCTATTCAGGTCATCACCGCACAGAAGGTGGATACACCAAGTCTTATATTTGATGAAGTAGACGTTGGCATCAGCGGACCAACCGCCGCGGTAGTTGGTAAAATGCTGCGTAAATTGGGGGAATCAACCCAAGTACTATGCGTTACCCACTTACCGCAAGTGGCAGGTTGTGGTCATCAGCAGCTATTTGTGGCTAAACAAACCAAAGCAGGTAAAACAGAAACTCAAATGCGCCGCCTAGATGATGAACAACGCGTGACCGAACTAGCTCGACTACTTGGAGGAAGTGAAATCACTGACTCTACACTCGCCAATGCCAAAGAACTCTTGATCGCTGCATAACCCCTCCTCTAAAGAGCCAGATTTATCTTTTTTGATAAATTTTGGCTCTAGTTTGCAACCAAATTCAAAAATCATGGTCTGAAACAATTCAAAATGCTCACAGCTTTTTACTTTGGCGCTTAGCTTGTTTATTATCGGCTGAGTTTAAATTTTATCTGTTACAAGAATTTTAAGTATGCAATTTAAAAAGTGGCTTATCGCTGTACCACTCGCTATGACAATGCTGACAGGCTGCTCCCTTCTCGAAAAGCTGGTATACCGTATTGATATCAACCAAGGCAACTATGTTGAGCAAAGTGCAGTCGAACAGTTGAAGTTTGGTATGACCAAAGAACAAGTACGCTACGTTATGGGTTCACCAATGCTAGTCGAGAACGGCTACCCAGATACATGGTATTACATCTACCACCACACCGAAGGCCATAACGACTCAGTACAAAAAAATCTCATCGTCAATTTCAATGACAACGGTCAGTTGGTTGACGTTGCTGGTGACTTCCCTGCGAGCTCAGACTTCTTCGAAAGCATCAACTAGCAAAAAGCTGGAAGATTTCAGAAGGGTTGGCAGTCAGTGCCAACCCTTTTTGTTTTTGAGGGAGTCGTTTGAGAACGAAGCTCGTTTTCCTTAAGCCTCTTTCCTGAGCGGATTTTTCTTACCGCCAGTAACAGGGTCAGCACTTCCAGCCGCTTTCGCCTGTTCAGCTCTTTTGCGACGAATCTCTTTTGGATCAGCGAGTAGCGGGCGATAAATCTCAATACGATCTTTATCCTGAACAGTTGAATCCAACTTAACGTTGCGACTAAACACCCCGACCTTGTTCTTGCTTAAGTCGATTTCTGGGTACAACTCAAGTACACCAGACTGTGCGATGATCTCTTCAACTGTCATCGCTCCTTTAACCACCAGCGTAAATATACGCTGTTCATGAGGCAGTGCGTATACCACCTCAACATGAATCATGTCTGACTCAATACTCATAAGCTACATAAACCTGTTTTGCGCGCTTGGTAAATGCATTAACCATATTATTGGTCAGCTCGTTAAACACCTTACCAAAGGCCATTTCAATCATCTTGCTTGAAAACTCAAATTCCAGCTTCAATTCAACTTTGCACGCTTTTTCATCTAAAGGGGTAAAAAACCAGCCGCCTTTCAGCGTTTTAAATGGCCCATCAACCAAATTCATGATGATAGCCTCACCCTTAACTAACTCATTAGAAGTCGTGAACGTTTTACTAATCCCTGCTTTTGCAACATCAACAGAAGCGACCATCGCGTCTGAGCTCGATTCAATCACACGTGAACCCGAGCACCCTGGCAAAAATTCTGGGTAACTCGCCACATCATTCACCAGATCGAACATCTGTTCTGCACTAAATGATACCAACGCAGAACGGCTGACTTGCTTCATATTGACTCCTCATAACATCCGCCTGAACCTCAAGCATGGTGCAATTTTACTTTTATTTGCACTAAGCGCAAATAAAGGGATTTCCTAAGTCAAATCCTAGCCGTATAATGCACCCACTATGGTAAAGAAAAAATCCAAACAAAAAGCGGGTAGCAATACCATCGCTGTCAACAAGAAAGCTCGTCACGAATATTTTATCGATGATGAAATAGAAGCAGGTATGGAGCTTCAAGGCTGGGAAGTTAAGTCACTTCGTCAGGGCAAAACTAACATCGCAGAAAGCTACGTGTTTATGCGCGATGGTGAAGCCTTTGTTAGTGGCATGACTATTACTCCGTTAAACCAAGCGTCTACTCACGTGGTGGCTAACCCTACCCGCGTTCGTAAACTGCTGCTTAGTCGTCGTGAACTCGACAACCTAATGGGTCGTATTAACCGTGAAGGTATGACTCTGGCTGCACTATCACTCTATTGGTCACGTTCTTGGGTCAAGATGAAGATTGGTGTCGCCAAAGGTAAGAAACTGCACGACAAACGTGATGATCTTAAAGAAAAAGATTGGGCACGCGAAAAAGCGCGCGTAATGAAGAGCTCACTGCGCTAATATTGAGCACTTAAACGCACAAGTCTAGACAGGTAACACTTTTCTGGTACTATGCGAAGAACACTTGGGGCTGATTTAGGATTCGACAGGAATTTTGCAGTCTGAGGTGCATGCCGTGGGGCGGTTGGCCACGTTAAAAGCCGCAAAAAAATAGTCGCAAACGACGAAAACTACGCACTAGCAGCTTAATACCCTGCTCAGAGCTCTCTCGCCCTAGCTTCCGCACGTAAGACGGGGACCAACGAGGGATCAAACCCAAACGCGCTAGCCCGGATTCTCCCGCCTGAGAGATGAACGGCGAATTATAATTCAGGATAGTCACTTACTGGCGTGTCGGTTCGCAGGTACTTGGTGAATTTAAAGATCGACTAAGCATGTAGTACCAATGATGAATGGTTTTTGGACGCGGGTTCAACTCCCGCCAGCTCCACCAAACGTTTGGAAAGGGCGATAACTCTTTGAGTTATCGCCCTTTTTGTATTTTAACAATCAATATCTAAGCTGCTTGTACTAAAAATTGGTACTAAATATAGGGCAACGACTTGCTGGTCAATATTCTTTATGGTGCCTGTCCTTGTTATTTTGCTTGTTGCTCTTCACTTTTTATAGAGACAAATCGTGTTTGGGGTCTGGATACAGCTTCGCAAATGGCCTCTGCGTCATTAGCATCGTTCTTCTCATTTTGTCGATATGGAATAACGAACTTGGATGCCATTATCTTAGGATTATGTCCGAGCTTACGTAGCTCTCTTGCCCAATAGTGTGCACCAGAGCATGCTTCCATACCAATGATACAGGGTGGTAGATTGGCGAATGTGTCTAAGAGTTTGTTTCTTTTGACAGTTTTTCGTAGGATGCACTTGCCATATGCATCAACGCCGTGAATACTGAACACATTCTTGGCGAGATCAATGCCAATAGTTTGAATGTTGGACATGATAACCTCCAGTTCTTCAGCGTGTACTGAGTCAGTATGGCACGCGGAGTTTCAGGGAGAGGGAGTCCATATCATTCGTTATGTGACTTAGGGAGAACTCTGTATGGAAAGTGTTAATATTCGGGACGTAGAACAAAAGGATATTTCAGACGTTCAAAAATATATATCTGAACCATCTTTAAGTGATATGAGCAATATTCCATCCCCATATCCTGAAAATGGTGCAGAGATATGGTTTAACCATGTCCAGAGTTTGATTTCGGAAAATCGCGCTAGAATTTTTGTGATCGAGTTAGGTAAAGAGTTTGCGGGTGTCATAGCTATGAATGCTCTGAGCTTACATGAGTCTAAGGCTAATTTTGACTATTGGGTTCGCCTCGATTTGCAAGGAGAAGGTATAGCATCAAAAGCTTTAGGGTTTGCCGTAGAAGAGGCTAAGCGCATGGGGTTGAAAACGCTATATAGTGGGTGTTTGGTTCGTAATGTAGCTTCCCAGAGAGTTTTAAAGAATAATGGTTTTTCACCCTATCGAGTCATTAAGTTGGCAGATGGAAAGCATGTAGGCGAAGAACTAGTGCAAATGTCGAAAACGTTCACATAACAAGAGACTATGGAGTCAATAGTTAATTTTTGGCGCTATTGTTATCCCACATAATACCAATCTAAGTAAAAATATGGTCTAATTAAGGCTGTCATTTCTACACGAGAATGCCATGGATAGCCTCGACAACATCGACTTTAAAAAACTCGCTAGTCAGCAGAAGTCTATACAAATGAAGATGCGTTTACTTGCTCTAGCACACTTTAAAGAAGGGCGGTCTCGAACACAGATTGC
>NZ_JATABH010000028.1:0-44843 GCF_036533775.1 Vibrio sp. M260112
CCAACCGTTGATAAGTCTTATGTGCTTATAGATGATCGCAGTGTCGTGTTTAATCTAACTCATGACTCAGTGCTGTCATTTGGAAGCCCTAATCGAGAAACATTAGACTATATAGGGACTGTTTTTATTTCGACGCTTGATCAAAAAACAGCGTTACTTTCTCATCTACAGTCGGCTTTCCCTGAAATTGAAATAGTCGAAATAAAAAAGCTGAATGATAAGTATAAGCACCCGATTTATCAGCAAGATGAAGAGAGTGCTACAGAGTAACTTTCTCGCTTTCTCACAGAGTGATTAAATTTGCGTGGCAGCACGGACGATACCATTACAGTGTTAGTTAGCATGCCGTTTAACTGGCGAGCATCAAAGCATCAAAGCATCAACAACTAAATCATTTATCTAAGGGGTGCGTGAGCCAATGTGATGGTATCGCTTATCTGTACCCAGAAGTAGAAAACCCAAGGTGGTGAGCCTTGGGTTTGGTGTTTTAAAACGCTTCCATTAGACGTTTGTATTGAACATCGTCCTCATACATTTTGTGGAAAATTTTGTACTTAGCATCATAAAAGTGTTTTATTTTCTCTGTCTGAGGCATCACGCTTTTGCTTATCCGACTCATCGCATTCATTGCATCTGGAATATCACTGTAGAACCCTGCGGCAACGGAGCCCAACATTGCAGAGCCAAGAAGTACGGCTTCACTCTCTTCTGGTAGTAGGATCATACAGCCAGTCGCGTTAGCATGTTCTTGTAGAAAGACACTGTTTTTCGTACCACCGCCACAGGCCATAATGGTATCGATGTCATAGCCTGAGTCGTTCATCACTTCGATAATATGGCGTGTGCCGAGGGCGATGCCTTGAATGGTTGCAAGGTACTGAAATGCCATATCATCTAGCGTTTTTGACATTTTTAGTCCGGTGATTGTGCCAGTTAAATGAGCATTCGCTCTCGGTGAGCGGTTGCCATGGAAGTAAGGTAGAACATGAATGTCTTTTGTCAAAAATGCGATGTCTTCTTTGTTACCAGCAAGTTCCAATAAGCGATCGTTTAATAGCTGATAAACGGTTTTGCCTTGTTTATCGGCTAGCTCCTTAGTGTTTTTGTACAGTGGGTGAGATGTGATGATATGGTCGATCAAAGCACCTGTGGCTGATTGCCCGCCTTCGTTGAGCCAGTAACCCGGGATCATTGCACTGTAGTACGCTCCCCAAATGCCATCAATGAATCGAGCCGCCTTTGATGCAGCCATATGGCAAGACGAGGTTCCGCCGATCAGAGCGAGACGTTTGTTAAAGTCGGCTTTCTCACCCGTCATTCCAGAGGCACCAAGAACACCAATACCACCCGCATGGGCGTCAATAATGGATGTGCCCACGGCGGTTCCAGGGGTTAAACCTAAGTCATCGGCGGCGTGTACAGTTAGACCGTCACCGACAGGTTGGCCCATAGGAAGAATTCTGTCACCAATGGTTTGTGCATTGTCTTCCAGTAGGTCTTCTAAACCAATTAGTTCGAAAAAGCCTCGATCCCATTTGTTTTCATGGCCAAGGTATGTCCATTTACATACGGTTGAGCAAAGGGATCGACTAGCATCGAATGTTGCTTTCCAAGTTAAAAAGTCGGGTAGGTCGAAGAAGTAACCTGCTTTTGCCCATGTATTTGGCATGTTTTGCTTGAGCCAAAGCAGCTTAGGTGTTTGCATCTCTGGTGAGATACGGTTGCCCACATAAGCCAATACAGGATGCTGAGTTTTGTTGATCCGATCGGCTTGAGCAATGGCGCGGTGATCCATCCACATTACGACGTTTTGTTCGCTTCGCCCAGTAGGACTCACCGTGAGCGGCTGGCCGCTTTTATCCAGCACGACTAATGAACAAGTCGCATCGAAACCGATGCCTTTGACTTGGATAGGGTCGATGTTGGCTTGGGATACCGCATCTTTAACCGCAAGACACACACATTGCCAGATGTCATCGGAAGATTGCTCAACGAAGTTAGCTTGAGGTTTGAACATCATGGTGTCGCGTTTGGCTTCACCCACTTTACGACCTTGTGCGTTAAAGACACCCGCACGCGCGCTGCCACTGCCTACATCAACGCCGATAAAATAAATACTCATATACTACTCCGTTAAGCCTTATTTTTTTGTAAGAAGATAAATAAGATCAAGATGCCGCCCCATAGCGCCATAGTGAGATAGCTGCTCACTCCCAGCAAATTAAAGCCACTTTCTAATGTTTGTAATACGATAAGTGCAAGACCAATTCCGATAATGCGTCCAAAGCCACCATCTGGGTTAATTCCCCCGAGTACTGAAGCGAGAATTGCCGTCAGAAGATAGGATTCTCCGTAGCCAGCCTTTGCAGAGTTGAATTTTGCCATCATTACAATGGCTGCGACCCAGCAAAGCACAGAAGAGATGACATAAACGTACAAGGTTGCTTTTTGTGTGTTGATACCGGAGAAACGGGTGGCTTTTTCATTGGACCCCATCAGGTAGATAGTTCGACCTAAACTGGTGTGCTCCAATAGTGCCCATAAGCCAATTGCAAAACCTACAAACAAGATCAGCGGCATAGGTACGCCAAAGATTGAGCCGTTGCCGAGTACCAAAAGGGTTTTAGGGAAACCTGAGATAACACTACCGCCAGAGATTAACACGTTCAGACCATTAATCAGGGTCATTGTCCCTAAGGTTGCGAGTATTGGTGAAACGCCAACGTACGCGATCAATGCACCGTTGAGCAAGCCGATGACTGTAGCGGTAATCAGGCCTGCGAGAAGCGCCAAGACAAGCATTGCTGAGCTATCAGGCGCTTGCGTAATGATGCTTGCCATTATTAATCCACACGCGTTGGTTGTTGCAATGATCGACAGGTTGATACCGCCCGTCAGCATGCACACAGCCATTGCCAGTGCGAGTAAACCGAGCAGTGGCATTTGCGATGACATCGATTGTAAGTTATCAATGGAGAAGAACGCTTGCCCACTTGAGAATGCCATAACGGCGAGGATGCCAGCTAAGATCACCAGTAAGTAACGAATGTTCTTGTCTGTCGGCAGCTTTAAACTATTTAGCACTTGTTCCATGGTTTATGCCTCTTGTAGTGCTTGTTTTTTCTCATTGATTGCCGTCATACTGATGCTGCAAACAATGATTAAGCCAGTTACGACCGTGTGCCAATATGAAGGTACACCAAGTAACGTCAGACCGTTCTTAGCAACGGCGAGCAATATCACCCCAAGTACAACGCCAAACAGCGTACCTTTGCCTCCTGTCATACTTGTGCCACCAAGTACAACCGCAGCTAGTACCGTAAGCTCAAACCCCATAAGAGAGTTTGGAGCGACTGATTGGGTTATTTGGGTTTGAACCACAGAAGCAATGCCTGCAAGTGCTCCCATGTAGCCATAAACGAACAGATTAATACCAAATAGGTTAATACCAATACGACTCGCCGCGTCTGCGTTACCGCCGACCGCGTAAATCTGACGCCCCAAGCGTGTCTTAGACATCAGGAATGAGGTGAGGGCAATCATTGCTACTAAGGTTAAGATTGGCAGTGATAAGCCGTAGTCATAGCCGTCGCTACCGGTAAATGTGAATAGCTCAATACCATCCATAAACCAGTCAGGAAAACCGTACAACCATTCGCCGTTACTAAAGTAAATCAGTAAGCCAAAGAACACGTTCAATGTTGAAATGGTAATGATGATCGCTGGCACCTTGAGTTTGTAGACCAGCGTAGCGTTGATCATACCAAGCAACACACCCACGACGGTTGCAATAGCAAACGCAATCATGAAGTTACCACCAATCGTCAAAATGTATGTCGCGGTGATGTACTGTGCAATCGCAGCACTGGCTGGGAATGAGATGTCGATGCCGCCAGCGATAAGTACGACAAACAAACCACAAGCCATGATGCCTAGCAATGCCGAGCTGACGGACATGTCAAAGATGTTTCCAAGAGTGAGGAAATCTTCTGAGGCAAAAGTCAGCACTGCGACAATCAACACAATCATCAATGAGAGGTAGAACTCATGGCGTTTGCTGAATGAAGATAAGCAACAACGAAACTGGTTAAGCATTGACTGCCTCCATGATTTGTTGCTCAGTAGAGTGAGCGGGTTGGAAATCATGAGTAAAACGTCCTTCTTTCATCACAATCACGCGATGACTGTTGTAGAACACTTCGGGGATTTCATCGCTGACCATGATGATTGCCATTCCTTTTGCGGCAAGATCTTTTGCGATGGTGTAGATTGCTTCTTTATTGGCAACGTCGACACCCACGGTCGGAGAGTCAAGGATGAGCACTTCTGGCTCTGCGGCTATCCATTTTGCGATAGAGATACGCTGCGCATTACCACCAGATAAACTGGTTACTGGGAGTTTTGGATCCGCGACTTTGATGGACAATGAAGAAATCAATCTATCGACGAGCTTGTTTGCCTTTAGATGGTCAAGAAAACCTGAGGGCTTCTCAAGTCTGTGCATTACTGAGGCGGTAATGTTGTCTTGAATCGCTTGTTCCATCACCAACCCAGTCGACATGCGGTCTTCAGAGACATAACCGATACCTTGAGAAATCGCGTCACGATTAGATTTGAATGTGGTTGGTTGGCCGTTTATGCGGATAACACCGCTGTCTGGTTGAGTCATGCCGAACAGTGCCATGCACAATTCGGTTCGTCCTGCGCCAAGTAAGCCGGTAATGGAGACGATCTCTCCTGCACGAACTTGAAATGAAATGTCGTCAAACTGGCCACGTTTCGACAGATTTTCTACTTCAAGTTTAACGGCACCTTGCTGGTGGTAATCGGCAAGAGGAGTGAATTCGAATCGTTGTCCGGTCATTAGAAAAGCCAATTCGTCACTGTCTACTTGGTCAGCTTGATAGGTTCCGATGGTGCGGCCATCACGAATGACAGTGATTCGGTCGGAGATCTCCATTACTTCGTCAAGCTTGTGGCTCACAAAAACCACTGTGACGCCTTTGGATTTAAGGTCTGCGACCACGTCGATGAGGTGATTCACTTCGGTGCGAGTGAGTGAGGCGGTTGGCTCATCCATGATCATTAATTTGGCATCAGATGCCATAGCTCGGCAAATGGCGACGAGCTGACATTCGGCAATTGAAAGCTGCTCAACGCGTTTATTCAGTGGTAATTTGACCCCTACTTTTGCCATTGCTTGAGTTGCAATGCTCTGAATACGCCTCTGTTGCACCAGTCCTTTTGTCCATTCTACATGATCCTGAATGGCAATATTCTCTGCGACAGTTAAGTTTGGGAATAGGGATAAGTCTTGGTAGATAACTTGAATGCCGTGTTCAATTGATTGTTGTGGGGTGAGTCGAGAATAGTGTTTGCCCGCTAATGTGATCTCAGCGCCTTTCTCTGGTGCGTGAACGCCAGATATCACTTTAAATAATGTGCTTTTCCCACAGCCATTTTTGCCGGCTAGGCAGTGCACCTCACCTTGATTGAATGTTAGGTTTATCCCATCCAATGCCTTGACGGAACCAAAGTGCTTGGATACTTGCTTGAGGGTAATAAAAGGAGTTCCAGACATGATCATTTCCAATAAGGTTGGGCGGCGTTGCACCGCCCAATTTAAAACAGAGTTTGTTTAGCTTAGAAACCAAGCTGACGTGCGTTGGTTTTATCCACTTCTAGAATCTTGTTAAACTTGATCACGCGGTTTTGCGCATCGATTTCTGCATCGCCTAGGCCTTGGACATTGACCCCTTGAGATACGTCTTTGCCTTCGAGCATTTGTTTAGCAACGGCAACCAAGGCGTAGCCCGCATCTGCAGGGTTCCACAAGAAGCCTTTATCAATCTCGCCACGAGCTAAGTACGGAGCAGCTTGGCTTGGCATCATAATACCGACGACGCTGATTTTGTCTTTTGCGCGTTTCTTCTTAATGGCTTCACCTGCACCGATGCCACCTAATGAACCGTAAGAAACGATGCCAGCCATATCTGGGTGTGCTTTCATCAGGTCATTCGTTGCGGCATAAGATTGATCGATGCTTTCAGCAACTGGCATACGGCTAGTGACTTCATACATTTCTGGGTAGGTTTTCTTTTGGTAATCGATAGCTAGATTTGCCCAGTTGTTATGCAGTGGCACCGTTAATGAGCCAACATAAACCGCGTAACCACCTTGCTTGTTCATATTTTTTGCAAGCTCATCCATGGTTGCTTTCGCGTAGGCTTGGTTATCAATCGTTTCGATATCCCAATCCGCACCATGTCCATCTGGTGACTCATGGGTTAACACGATAATCCCTTTCTCACGAGCTTTTTTAAATACTGGTTCCAATACAGTTACATCATTCGGAACCACAGTAATTGCATCAACGCCTTTGGCAATTAAGTCTTCAATAATTTTAACTTGTTGCGCTGGATCTGGAGTGGAAGGACCAAGCTGGCGAGCTGTCACGCCGAAATCCGTAGCTGCTTGCTCGATCCCTTTGTTCATTTGGTTAAACCAAGGAATGCCAGACACTTTAACTACATTTACGATTTCATAATCTTTAGCTTGAACGCCAGTAGCAGCAAGGGCTAGCGTTACAGCTGCCGCTTTCAGTAAGACCTTTTTCATCTTCATCAATCCTTTATTTGTTATGTGTAGGGTGAGTTGAACCGATGAGATGATCTTAAGGTGTATTTCAATAGAAGATTGAGCACCAGAGATTGAATTGTGATTTACACACGTTAATGAAAAATTTTCTAGCAAATTATGTTAAATAATTGTGATTATGGAAGTGTGACGTAATTTAGGGATCAGTTGTTATCATTGTGGTTATCAAAAATATAACAATTAGATCATTTTGTTTACGCACGTGTTGGATTTTGAAAATGAGGGCAGATGGTGATGAGCAGAAAAGGCTCTTAATGAGAGATTAATTGATAAATGGGGGGATTTAATCACAATAAATAGCAACTTGATAATTTGTTACATGGCTTGTGAGTGATATTTATCATCTGCGCTCATGAAAAGAATAAGAAAGAACGCAGGCGGTTTGTAATTATATAACGAATACTAGTGCGTAGTTTACAAGCGGCTACCGACGTAGACCGTTCGACATCACCATGGCAGTGAGCAGCACCGCAATGAAGATGGGCTAAAGTGGTACAAGATGGAAAAGAGCGTGTCTTTTTGCTCGGGATGTTAATTCTTCGATTTCAATCTACTGAAAATTTTTTATCTGATTCGAATAATGAAAGTTTGCTCGTCATCCACAAAAGCCACATAGCCGCCGTGATAAATCAACACTCGACCACGACCTTCAACTAAGCAGGCAAGCTGTGGATACAAATCTTCCTCGTTATTTGGGCTTTGAAATCCGTCGTGGAGCCAAAGGCTTTGTTCTATTTGCCGACGTTAGTTTTGACTGGAGAAGTAAGCGGCAATGTCTTTTAGATCTTGATCATTAAGGCGCGAAAGCTGACCTTTCATCATTTCTGCCAGTGGTCCAGTCCGATTACCTTGCTGATAATCTTTCATAGATTGGTATAGATACTGAGCGTTTTGACCATTGATGTTAGGGTAAGACGGCTTAACCGCTTTCCCTGTTTGACCATGACAAAAGACGCAGCTTGGCGCTTTGATTTTGCCCAGTTCTGGGTCGCCGAATAACTCAGCTTGAGAGAAGGGTGACAATAACAGTAGAAGTAAGAAGACTCTTGCCATCAGTTGAGCTCGGTAAACAATGATGGTGCTAGAATAAAGCTTCCCCTAAGGGGAAGCTCAAGAGTTTGAAGTCATTATTGGCTGTACTGTGCCAGTTTTGCTAGCAAAGTATCAATATCTTCGCCTGTGACATCTTTATGAGTGACGAAGCGGATTGGATTTCCTGGTGAGACTGTGATGCCATCGTCTGCCAGTTTTGCCGCGATCTGTTTGATATCAATGTTCTCATCGAGTTTGGCAAACACAATATTCGTTTCTACCAACTCTGGTTTAACATGATAACCATCGATCTTGCTTAGGCCTTCAGCAAGACGTTTAGCGTTGGCATGATCTAACTTGAGTTGTTCAACTTGCTCAGTTAATGCGAGTTTGCCGGCCGCTGCCAAAATACCGGCCTGACGCATACCGCCACCGACCATTTTACGTAAGCGACGAGCTCGGGCGATAAATTCGCTGCTGCCTAGCAGCAAAGAGCCAATCGGTGCTGCGAGTCCCTTTGACAAGCAGATAGTCATGGAATCAAAGTATTGGGCAATCTCTTTAACATCGATATCCAGTGCGACTGCTGCGTTGTAAACACGCGCACCGTCAAGATGAAGCATTAAACCGTGGTGATTAACAAACTCTCGCGCTTGTGCCAAATAGCTAAGCGGTAGCACTTTGCCATTAATGGTGTTTTCGAGGCTGAGTAATTTAGTTCGGGCAAAGTGTGAGTCATCCGGTTTGATCGCTGCTGCTAGCTTTGCAAAATCGAGCGTCCCGTCTGGGTTGTTTTCAATCGGCTGAGGTTGAATTGAGCCAAGTACTGCGGCACCTCCAGCTTCGTACTTATAGTTGTGCGCTTGCTGACCACATAAATATTCGTCACCGCGTTGACAGTGAGCCATTAAGCCAAGTAGATTCGCCTGAGTACCCGATGTGGTAAATAGTGCGGCTTCGAAACCGTGTCGCTGCGCAGCCCATTGCTCCAACTCATTAACGGTTGGGTCATCACCATAAACATCATCACCGACAAGCGCTTCACTCATCGCTTTGCGCATTGCTTCGGTTGGTTTGGTTACGGTATCAGAACGAAAATCCATAAATTAATCTCCTAAATATATCCACATAGCTTGGCTTTGCTTAAACACGCGATCGTTTTAGCATCGGTGATTTCGCCTTGAATGATTTTTTGTTCGAGTTGTTCTATCGATAGCGAGATAACGTCGATAACCTCATCTTCGTCGCACTGGTAACGTTGCGTATGGCTCAGATCTTTCGCGACGAATAGGTATTGAATTTCATCACAGAAACCCGCGAGAGGTGTTACCTGTCCTAGAGATATCATGCTTTTTGCGCTGTAACCAGTCTCTTCTTCAAGTTCTCTGTGGGCACAAGCCTCGACGGGTTCGCCACTCTCTAGCGTTCCAGCGGGTAACTCCAGAAGCCATTTTTTCAATGAAGGTCGGTACTGATTGATAACAATGATCTGTCCATCGTTATCGATCGGGAGAATCACAGTCGCTCCAGGATGAGAAATGGTGGTGTGGGTGATGTTTTTGCCATTGGGAAGCGTCAGATTTTCTTCAATCAAAGAAATGCTTTTCCACGAATGGATAGTTTTGGTTTGATTTTCCATTGAATCGCTTTATTCGTCCATAGCTCTAGACTGGCCTACATTACAGCTTCGGCTTGCAGAGATAAAGATCAATTCCATTCCTAGTTGCTGAGTAGGTTATGCAGAACAGTGATTAAACTATCAAAAGTGCAAACATTGATTTCTAGGCGTTACGTAAAAACCGCTTCTGCTATAAAGATCCGTCCAATCAAAAAAAATGCACTTGTAACAAAATGATAACAAATGTATAAAATTATACATACAAGGTTTCAAGGTGTCCCTAGGAGAGCACGAAAATGATTAGCCCAAATCGAGTGTCTCACTCACAAAAAGCATTGCTCTCTGAACGGATCAGTAAATTGGCTCAAGCGCTTTCTGATGGTGTGTATGAAAGAGAAGAAACCATCAAGCTCTGTTTGCTAGCAGCGCTAGCGGGTGAAAGTGTTTTCTTACTTGGCCCTCCGGGTATTGCCAAGAGTCTGATTGCGAAACGTCTTATTCAAGCCTTTGACAACTCTTCTTATTTTGAATACTTAATGACCAGATTTTCGACGCCTGAAGAGGTGTTTGGCCCACTTAGTATTCAGGAACTCAAAGACAACGGTCGTTATCTACGTCTAACTGAGGGCTATTTGCCGACAGCGCAAGTGGTGTTTCTTGACGAAATCTGGAAAGCAGGCCCAGCAATTCTTAACACGCTACTTACGGTGGTTAACGAAAAAACGTTTAAAAATGGCAGCGATATCCATCGAGTACCAATGCGTTTGTTGGTGTCAGCCTCCAATGAACTACCGGATGAAGATAGTGGGCTAGAAGCGCTATATGACCGAATGCTAGTACGAGTGTTCGTCAATCGCATTCAGAACAAGAATAACTTTAAGTCGATGTTAACGGTTGGTACACCACAAGAAGCCGCTATTCCGGAAGGTCTTGCGATTACCGATGAAGAGTATCATCAGTGGCAGTCCGAACTGGATAAACTTGAATTGTCAGATGAGGTGTTCGAAAAACTTTTCGAACTGAAAACGATGCTAGAGAATGCGGCGACCTCTACAATGGGAGGCGATGTTGCCGATACCGATATGTATGTCTCAGACCGACGCTGGAAGAAGGCGGTAAAACTCCTTAAAGCGAGTGCTTATTTCAACGGTCGTGATTCAATTAATCCTCTTGATTTACTCCTGCTGCAAGATTGTTTGTGGAACAGTCCTGAATCACGTGATGTTGTGCGTAATGTCATTAAGCAGTTTGCTCTTAATCACGCGTTTGACCAACAGGAAGTCGAGCAACAAATCACCCTGTGTCGCGAAGAGCTTGGCGATATTCAAGAAGCGCTGGAGTCACAATTTGGCATAACACTGAGTACAGAAACAACAACGGGTCTGATTAAGAAGCAGATTCACAGCTACGATATTTCAAATGTCAAGAGCTACAAAGTTGGCAGCGCATTTGATTTGGTCAAGTTGGTTTTACTCCAAAGCAATATGTCGGTTTCCGAATCGGAGAAGGGCGACAGCCGTTGGGTGTACGTGCCTAAGAATGAGTTAGAGCGAGTGATTAAAGATGGTCAGGGTGATGTCTATGGCTATGTTAATCAGAACACCAATATGTGTCGTCTGCGCTTCGACCTCGATGCGGCGAATAATCTTGTTATCAAAGATATTGCTAATCGCGCTGTGTTGGTCTCTGTCGTAACCAACAAGGGGCTAGATGAGTCACTTTATCAAGAGTGGTTAACTAAGTCAGAGCAGGCGATGTCACAGCTAGAAAATGCTGAACATCACCTACGCAAAGTTCGCTCTAACTTCCATGGTGCGTTACCACACGGCTTTATTGATCAAGAACTACCACGAGTAATGGAGGCGAGCTTGCAGAACCTTCAACAAGTATTGGAGTCGACCAAGTCTGAATGTGAACGTACGGTTTTCCGTTTTAAAAACTTAAACCAGTTTTTCTCATAAGGAGCCGATATGTTAGGTGCCGACGGATTAAACTTAGCTCTGGCCATCGCCGACTCGGGAATTATCGATTCTGCGGTGAACGATCTCATTGCTCGTTCACAAGTGATGGTGATGGCAGAGAATCGCGGTGTGAAAAGCTCGGTTAAAAATCACCTGCTTAAATGGCGTGGCAGCGTGAAGAAACGCATCACTAAAGTGTGTGAAACAGAACGTTTTCAGCAAGAACTGGCGTTGTATCAGGAAGTGATTCATTGGGATGAAACACAGTTCTTTGAAGAGATTCCTCAAGTGATCACAAAGCTAGAATGGCATTCCGCGTTCTATCTAAAAGCCCGCCGTTTAATGGAAAAAAATAAGGGTCTCAACAACCCTATGTTTCCCCATTACTTTTGTGATCAATGGTACCAAAGCCTTTCCGATGCTTTGCGCCAGGCTCAGTTAAATGAGCTTGAAGTCAGCAAAGAGAAAGTCCTCAAAGACCTCTATCAGCGCATGGAAACCATGAAAAACATGGATAAAGTGACGGAAGAGGGGGACGAAGGCAGTGTGGGTCGATTGTGGGATATGGCGTCCGCGAAGCTAAGTAAATCTGACTTGACAGTGATGAAGCGTCATGCGGAATTTCTGAAAAAGAACAAAGGCTTGCAAGAAATTGCTGAGCAGCTTGGTCGAATGGCTGGGCAAGTTGATGATCCAGAGCTACAGCGCGCACCAGCAGAAGAGTTGCAAATGGTCGAAGAGAAATCCGACGAAGCAACAGATGATATTGTCGGCATTCACCAGAGTGACGATCTCAACAAACTACTGCCTAATGAAACCATGTTTCTTGCCTATCCAGAGTTGGAAGTGGTGTTCTACAAACATTTAGTCGATAAGCGATTGATGAACTACCGCATGCAGGGCAAATCAAGAGCCCTGCGCAAGATCCGAGCACAACAACCAGACCACAAGCAAGTTGATGTTGAAAAAGGGCCATTCATCGTTTGTGTTGATGCGTCTGGTTCAATGAGTGGCTTTCCAGAGCAGTGTGCAAAGGCGATGGCCTATGCCTTGATGCAAATTGCCTTGGCTGAAGACCGCGAATGTTACGTGATTCTGTTTTCTACTGAGCAGATAACCTATGAGTTGACGAAGCAAGATGGTCTGCGCGAAGCGAGTGATTTTCTTACTTACAGCTTTCACGGTGGTACGGACTTGGAACCTGTGCTGATGAAGTCGATCGATTTGATGTGCGGCGACAAATATCGCAATGCTGACATGGTGGTTATTTCTGACTTTATCGCACCTAAGCAGTCAGATGAGATGGTGCAACAAGTCGAGAAGCTTAAAGCGCGTAAAAATCGATTCCACGCGATCAGCTTATCAAAGTATGGCAACCCTCAGTTGATGTCGATGTTTGACCACACGTGGGCTTATCATCCGAATCTCGTCGGTCGCTTGATGAAAAAATGGTAGATAAAAAAGGAGCGCGATGCGCTCCTTATTACTTTAGATCGCCAGTGGCATTTCGTTAGAGGGATCGTGCTTACGGTAAACACGAATCAGACCGAGCAAAGCGACAATTGACATGACCAACATCAGTGCGCCGAGCGGCATCTGGTCCGGTGCAGGAATCATAGATGCACCAAGGGTTGCCAATCCCGCGCCCAAGTTTTGCATTCCACCGAGTACCGCACCACCTGTTCCAGCATGATAAGGCAAAGGTGATAGCGCACCTGTCGTTGCTGCTGGGAATAATATGCCAGCGCCTAAAAAGTAGATGGTCGCACCGCCAATGAGCGTTAAGGCACTTGTTTGACCTAGTAATCCAGGTAACAGAACCACGAGTGAGCCAGCCATAATAGCGACCAGTCCGACACTCAAAGCGTGTTTTTCATTTTTTCTCGTCGCGATAAAGCTTGATAACGCAGCACCAACCAAGTAACCCGGAATCGGTAAGACAAACAGTAGGCTGACAGTCGTTGCTGGCAATTTCAATACGCCACCCAGCAAGACACCCGCGGCAGCTTCAAAGATAGCAATACCTGAAAATGTTGCGACTAAGCAGAGCAGATAACCTTGAAAACGGCGATCTGACAATACATAACGATAGCTACTGGTGACTTTCTCATAACGACGTTTTTCACGAGGCAGGGTCTCGATAAAGCTTGTCAGCATTGTAATCACAACAGCAATACCAAATAGCGCTAAGAACATGTAGCTTGAACGCCACCCGAATGATTCGGTGAGATAGCCACCCAAAACCGGAGCAATAAGAGGTGAAAAGATCACGCACATGCTAATCAAGCTATTCACCTTGTGCAGCTCGCTGCCATCAAACAGATCGCGAGTTAGCGTGCGAGACATAGCACCACCACAACCGATGCCTAGGCCTTGGATAAAGCTACCGGCTAGGAACCAATCGTAGTCGTGGGCAAAGAGCGCCACAAGTGTGCCTGCGATATAGATCAGCAGTCCTGCAACGATGATTGGTTTGCGCCCCAGACGGTCTGATAGCGGTCCATATACGAACTGCGAGAAACCGTAAGGGATCAGATAGCAGGCCATTACTGCTTGAAGTGCAGATGGACTAACTAAAAACTCATTTGCCATATGGCCAATAGATGGCACGTACATGGTTTGAGTCATTTGACCTACAGCAGTCAGAATAGCAATTAGAAAGGTTAACTTAATTACTTGAGCAGAGGCGGACATTTCTACAACACCTAAAATCAACGCGAAAAACATTAGCCTTGCAGTAGCAAAGCTAATAACTAAAACAAACAAAGGGGATTATCAGGCGCGAGATATTAAGGGGGCTTTCAGTTTCTATCAATTAAAAAGTGTGAACTGACGCAAGATAAAAATTTAATATTTGGATTAGAAAATCTAATTCAAAATTATTATATGCTGGTGGATGAGTAATTATGCGATGGGCAGACTAGATAGGCATTTGCGACATAGGCAGAGGTCATTATTATCCAGTTTAGAGGTATCGCGTTTTTCGATAGCAAAGCACCAGCAAGTCGCTTTACCCTGACTGATATCGCATTGGGCTGCTTGGTTGCATGAAGGACAAGTATGGCTGGAGTTTTCACCACTGAGATTCGCCAGGGTCTCATCCCTGTCTTGATCACTCAAATGTCGCCAGTTCACTACTTCATCTATCGTACGGTAGCAGCCGCTACATATACCTTCGTTATTCTTACACGCAGCGATACACGGAGTTTTCACGTTATTTCCATCTTGTTGGTGACAAATCTAAGTTGGGACTATACCGAGTTCTGCCGCTAACATCAAAGCTGTGCTACATCGTGTATCTCGTTACGCCTTACTTTTAAAAGAGGGAGGCTGATACTGCATTGACGTATCTTTCTTCATCAGAATGTTGCTCGCAATCAGGCTGCCAACACAAATCAGAGACAAGGCTATCCAACCCAACGGAGTAGGTTGCTCCGCAAAAATAGGTATGGCGAGCAAGGTCGCAACAGCGGGGGTCGCAGCGCCAAATGCTGCGGTTCTCTCGGCTCCAAGGACAGAGATCGCGTGGAGATAAGTAAACGCGGCGATGATGCCCGCACCGACACCTTGAAGCATAAAGTGGCCGCTGAGTTGTTCCCACGGCCACTCGCTAAAGGCGTGGCTGTAGAGGTAGCTATCGATAGCACCACTCGCCATTAGGAGAAATAACGAGAGGTTAGACATCAGTGCAATGAGCCCTGAAGCCGCCAACGGATTGAGATTGGAGACGCGCGCACAAATGGTGAACATCGCCCACATGACACTACCAATCAAAAACAGCATATGCCCCTGAAGCAAATTAGGATCTGCTTGGCTAAGACTCTGGGTTAGAAAAGTTCCAATACCAATTACCACCAAGGTCAAACCAACAATTCGATGACGACTTAATGGCTGCTTAAACAGGATGACGGCAATAGCGGATACAAACAATGGTAAGGTACCGGGAACTAGGGCGCTGCCATCCGATACTGGAGCCAATGTCATTCCGGTACCCGCTACAAGTAAATAGGGGAGACCACTGCCAATAAACATGCCGATCAGATAGCGTTTGGGCACCGCCATGATCTGTTGTCTCGCTTTGTAAACAATAGGAAGTAGGATCACACAAGGGATCAAAAAACGGGTCAGTGCAATATCCGCTGTCAGTAGCTCAGAATGAGCCCCACTGCGTAATGAAAGAAAAAATCCTGACCAGAGTAAAAGTGTGGCAACCATTGCCAGATATCCAGAAACCATATCCATATGTGACCTTGAAAGTAGTTGTTAACATTATGGAATGTATATCGAGGTGAAATCTGGCAATATTGACTGATGATTTAAAGAATTTTGACTGATTCAGTTAAAATTGTGCCAATATTTAATGGAAATATGCGTGAATGACGATGGACAGAATTGATAAACACATTTTGCGACTTTTACAGCAAGACGCTCGTCAGGCGACAGCGGAAATTGCAGATAAGGTGGGGCTGTCTGCTTCACCATGTGCTCGCCGAATCAAAAGATTGGAGGAGCAGGGTATCATTGCCAATTATCGCGCCACACTCAACAAGGATTTGATTGGCGTCGGTATGACCGTATTTGTTGAAGTGAGCCTTAACAACCACCAAGCCGCTAGCATCGACGACTTTGAACATGCAATTCAAGAAATGGATGAGGTCATCAGTTGCCATGTCGTGTCGGGAGCGTATGACTATCTGTTAGAAGTTGTCAGTCATGATTTAGCGGGCTATGAGTCCTTTACTCGTAAACTTCAACGCTTGGAGAACGTTAAAGATATTCATACCCACTTAGCCATCAGGCAGGTCAAAGGCGGGAGCGAACTGCCTATTTTTAAGTGACAGCGTTAACTCGCATTGCCTCGTTGACGTTTTCCGTCGGCACACTGTTTTTGATAACTAGTGGTACAAAAGTTACAAGCGTGATGACGGCGATAATCTTCAGTACTTGCTTTTGCTTAGTGAGATCGAGAATCGCCTCGTCGTTCAAATTTGGTAATGTCTTGCCCATAACCATTACACCTTTATGACCGCTTTAGATGTTTATTGTTTAACTTTAAACGTAATCATAAAGATAAATGAAAGCAAATATCTTGGTTGGTTAATCTGGTTTGGTGATGCTACCGAGTTCTAGAACGGGAGCTACATCAATATCTTCTGCGTTCATCATTGATGAAATTCGCTGTACAGAGGAAAGCAACAGTGATTGCTCCCACTCTTCTAGTTTCTGAAATTTAGTGATGAAACTTTGCTGCAGCGGAGTCGGTGCATTGTCCAGCACGTTCTTGCCTTGGTCAGTCAGATGGGCATGGACTTTCCGTTTATCTTTACTATTACGCACACGCTGCACCAGTCCATTGCGCTCCAGCCGGTCAAGAATGGTGGTGGCCGTTGCTTGGCTCATGTTGGTATGGTCAGACAACTGACGAATAGTGACATCGCCTAACTCTTGAATCGAACGCATAAGTATTAATTGCGGTCCGGTTAAACCTGACTCTTTGCTCAGTTTTTTAGAGTGTAAATCTATCGCTCGAATGATCTGGCGAATGGAAATTAGGACTTCTTCGTGCTTCTCCAATGCGCTTCCTCACTGGTTCGATAAAAGAAGGGAAAATACATCAAATGTCACTCTAGATAAAGCCTCCAGTCTCACAAATCAGCATGACCACCATTCCATCATCAGTAAACTATTTCATTTAAATTGTTTAGTGCACAAAGTGTTTTTCCTTGCCGATATTTTATCTTTGTGAGTAAATAACGACCACTCAAATGTCATTTTGATAAAAATTGCTCATTTATTAGCATATTGCTGGATTGAAACGATGAAAAATGTACAATAATGAGAATTGTATCCAGTTGCAGAATGATGAAATTGTTTTTAACTCTAACTATTTTGTTAATTGGGCAACGGTTACTCATTAAAGAATAGATGCAGAGAGGAAGAATGACTAAAGGCATAGATAAGTACAGTATTGACAGTACCGACTATACAATCGGTCAGGATAACGTGCAGAAATGGGGATTTGACGTTCACAATTCAGTCTTTGGATGGAGTGCGAGTCTAATTGCCCTGTTTTTGATTGCCGTGTTGGTCATGGATGCGGAATCAGCCAAGGCGACACTGGATGGCATCAAGTGGCAGATCATTGGCAACTTTGATTGGCTGTTTATCTGGTCCGGGAACATCTTCGTGATTTTTTGTTTAGCTTTGATCGTATCGCCGCTAGGTAAAATTCGCTTAGGTGGCAACGAGGCTACAGCAGACTACTCATACCTGTCTTGGCTATCGATGTTATTTGCCGCCGGTATGGGTATCGGTCTCATGTTTTGGAGCGTTGCGGAACCAGTCGCTTATTTTACAGGTTGGTATGAAACGCCATTGGGTGTTGAAGCGAATTCGCCTGAAGCCGCTAAGCTTGCCTTGGGCGCAACTATGTTCCACTGGGGGCTTCACCCATGGGCAATCTACGGTGTTGTTGCATTATCGCTGGCTTTTTTCGCTTATAACAAAGGGCTACCACTTTCCATTCGTTCGATTTTCTATCCGTTACTTGGCGATAGAGCGTGGGGTTGGGCAGGTCATGTTGTCGATATCTTAGCGGTACTCGCAACCTTGTTTGGTCTAGCGACATCTTTGGGGCTGGGAGCACAGCAAGCAGCAAGTGGTATTCACCACGTGTTTGGCATTGAGTCAGGTTTAGGCTTGCAGGTAGTTGTGATCACGGTTGTGACCTTGTTGGCTGTCGTCTCTGTTGTACGTGGTATCGACGGTGGAGTGAAGGTCATCAGTAATATCAACATGCTTGTTGCCTTCCTATTACTCATTTTAGTGGCCCTTATCGGCTATGCGATTGTTGCAGGGAATATTGGCACGACATTTATGTCGTACGTGGAGAATATCATTCCATTAAGTAATCCACATGGACGAGAAGACGAAGCTTGGTTTCAGGGGTGGACAGTATTCTACTGGGCTTGGTGGATCTCATGGTCGCCATTTGTAGGTATGTTTATTGCGCGTGTTTCTAAAGGACGTACAGTTCGTGAGTTCATCACAGCAGTCTTGCTTGTCCCGACAGCGGTGACGCTACTGTGGATGTCGACCTTTGGCGGTATGGCAATAGATCAGGTCATCAACAATGTGGGTGATCTTGGTAGCGAGGGTCTGACGGACGTGTCTCTGGCCATGTTCCAAATGTTTGATGTGTTGCCGTACGGTTCAATTCTATCTGTGATTGCCATCATTCTGGTTTTGGTGTTCTTTATTACCTCTTCAGATTCTGGCTCGTTAGTGATTGATAGCATCACGGCTGGTGGTAAGGTTGATGCGCCTGTCATTCAGCGCGTCTTTTGGGCCTTTATGGAAGGAGCGATTGCTGTCGCACTATTATGGATTGGTGGCTCTGAAGCGGTTCAGGCATTACAGGCAGGGGCGATCTCTACGGCGCTACCGTTTACGATAGTTCTTCTGTTGATGTGTGTAAGCTTACTCATGGGTATGCGTACTGAACGTCAATAAGTGATAAAACGGCATAAAAACAGAAAAGGGACGCTTGCGTCCCTTTTCTGTTTTATACGCAATTTAGGCAATCTCATCTTTGCCACTGTTCTCTTGGTAGAGCTCAGATTTACACTGTTAATTATTCTCTGGTCTACGCGTCACACATACTGGTATTTGAGCGATAACCCCGTTACTGTGGCTGATAATTGTACAATCAAAGGCAAAGTGCCTTGTTTGTAAACGCCGTGAAGTCAGGGAGGAATAAGGAATGAGTTATCTAGTGGAAGGTACGTGTCAGTGCGGTCAGGTGAGTTACCAATTGCACCAGCCACCTAAGATGGTATTAGCATGTCATTGTCGAGAATGCCAAAAACTTGCGACGGCTCCTTTTAGTGTGACTGCCATTGTTGCGACCCAAGATATTGAATTTAAAGGCGAGCTAAAGGAGTGGCAGCGAATGGCAGAGAGCGGCAACAAAAATTATGCGAAGTTTTGTGCTCAATGTGGGAATCGGGTCTATCACTTCAACCCAGATGATCCATCGACAATAAAGCTTAAATTGAAATCAAGCAGCGATTCGGATCATCATGTGTTTGAACCGACAGCGCACGTCTGGGTCAGTGAAAAACAGGATTGGTATGAGATTCCGCAAGGCGTTAAGTGTTTCGACAAACAGCCATAGCGCGGTGTGATTGGTTGAATGCCGGTTTAGCAAAAATGAAAACGCCCAAGCAGAATGCTTGGGCTTAATTATATCTGATTCACTTAACCACGCATCATTGCGCAAGCGTATGCCGTCATGAATGCCGGTTCTTGGTATTGTTTAAGACCCGTATCCTTAAACTGGATACCGAGTGGGTTTCGCTTCAGGCTCTCTTTGATGTCAGTTGGAGAAACAACTTTCACTTCCACATCATCAATAAGCTGGATTGCTGCTTCTAATTTGAAACCAACGGCACCACCAGCAAATTTGCCTTTTGTTTGACGTTGGCGAATGACAACTTTTTCAATTTTGTAGTCTTGAATTAGCTTAGCAAATGAGAACTGGAATTTCTTCACTTCTTGCGTGTCGTTAGCATTGCCTATGCTTAGCTTTGCTACGCGGCAGTCTGGCAAGTGGACTACGCTGTCGGCATGTGAAAGAAGGCAGATTACTGCGTCGTTACCTTGAAGTTCTACACCACAAATTTTCATGTTATTACCTGATCGTTTCTGAGCTGGCTATTATATCCGGCATCGGTAACATATCGACTATTTTATTTAGCAATAATTGAGATAGGGTTGCCCACTCAGTGATAAATTGTCGCAGACACAAAGGAAGATTGTGTCTATGGTAATAATAATGGTTCTAGCAGTGCGTTGCGTAGGAAGAAGCAATGAAAAAACTCGCATTACTATTGGTAATTTGTTTGTCCCTAATTGGTTGTAGCTCTAAGTTTGTCTACAACAACATGGATTGGTTGTTGCTGGAGTATTTAGATGACTATGTTGAGTTAAACGATGAACAGGAAGAGCTAGTGAGTCAGAAGGTGGCAGTTCTTAGTGAATGGCACCGACGTGAAGAAATCCCCAATTATATCGAGCATCTTGATGAGCTCATCGAGATAGAACCGAGCACATTTACACAGCAACAACTCGAACAGCAAGAGATAAAGTTTCACAACCATTCTCAGCGTCTTGTGACGAGAGTTGCACCCGAACTGTATTCTGTTGCGCGTGAGTTGTCTGACAGTCAAGTCGGACAGCTTATGGACAGTATTCGTGTTCGTCATACCAAATACAAAAAAAAATACCAGCCACTGAGTGAACCAGAAGTAAAACAACGTTACCGAGAGCGAATAGAAGAGAATCTCGAAACATGGATAGGTGATCTCACCGACCAACAGCAAAGCTTGCTCGATGAATGGGTGGCAGCGCTTTACGTCACATCACATGACTGGATTGATTATCAGACCAAGATGCGCATAGAGATGAACGCATTACTGACCAATCGACTTGATATCAACAAGTTTCAACCAGAGTTTCACAAGCTAATGTTCAATCCTGATAGCTTCTATGCGCCAGAGTTGGAACAGAAAATCGACCACAATAAACAGATCGCGAATCAGTACTTGGTCAAAGTCATCAACACCATGACCACAAAGCAGACTCAATACTACCGAGATGAGTTACGGGACTGGAAAGCAATCGCGTTAGATATTCAGTAGCTTGAGCACAAAATTTACTCATCTCTATTTGTTCAATGGAAAGAGCAGGTTAGAGTAGTTAACCCCTAATAAAAACTCATAACCAAAATGGAATGGATTCTACTATTTGGCGCTGGTGTTCTGGGCGGTATACTTAACAGCATTGCGGGCGGTGGAAGCTTTATCACGTTTCCTGCACTCATGTTTGTTGGTGTACCTCCTGTGATTGCTAATGCGACCAATACCTTCGCGGCATGCGCAGGTTATATCAGCGGTACCTACGGATTTCGTCAGGACATCGCTCAGTCGGCTAGTGCATTGAAATCAATGATCTTCTTCAGTCTCCTTGGCGGTGCCATTGGAGCTTACTTGCTTCTGAGTGTGTCTGAGCAGCAGTTTTTGGTCGCCATACCATGGCTGCTATTGTTTGCTACCTTGCTATTTGTTTTTGGCAATAAAATCAGTCATTGGGTCAGTCAAGCGGCGAGAACGGCGTCGCTGAGTCCGATATGGGCGGTGATCTCCATTACGTTGTTATTGATTCTGGTTTCCGCATATGGGGGATTCTTCAATGCTGGGTTGGGCGTTATCGTCCTCAGCTACTTAGTCTTGGCCGGACATAACGATATCAACCAGATGAACGGCCTGAAGTTGCTTATCTCTTCATGTGTTTCAATCATTGCCATTGTCGTGTTCGTTCTTGATGGCGCAATTGATTGGCCTAGAGGCTTTGCTGTGATGTTAGGAACGCTTTCGGGGGGCTATGTTGCCGCTCGTGTATCGCGAAAAGTGGAGCAGGTTTACGTGAAAGGGTTTGTCGCCTTGTCGAGCATAGTGATGACCGTCTATTTCTTTGTTGATGTCTATTGGTAACGCGTCGACTAACTCATTGCGCAGTGTCACATACCGAGTTATTTTGAGTTTGATTTAGGCTTATTTAGCTTACATTACGGCATAATGAATTGGTCAAAACATGGCCGATTAATGTTGTAGCCATGTCCCTTTGTTGATACTTAGGAGGCGTTATGAACAGAAAATTAGGCAGAGTAATGTCAAGCAGTCGCATGATTACCTTCATCGCATTTCTTGCCGCGACGTTTGCATGGATCCTGAGCATGCCAGCTCTTTTTACCGTGTCGGTGATCGCACTGATTGCCAGTTTTGCTCTCTATGTCACCGATAAGTTCAAAGGAAACGATAAACAGAAGAGCGCCATTAGGCGCTCTTCTGTTTCCATTTTGGAAAGGATGTCTTTCCCAAGTTCATTAACCATTTGTAATACAATACTTGTAGGAGATAAATAAAAGGAGGTTACTCACTTTGCCTTACACAAAGCCAGCACTGTACTGGCCTAGAGGATAAAACATATATGCTCACACACTACTCACCCATCGCCTTTGAAAAAACACCGCTAATTGATGAAAGAGATCTGTTTATTGCGTCTAATGTTCAGTCGTTGGAAGATTTCTTAAAAACGGAGTTGTCCGGAGGTCGGCATATCTATTGCTCTTTCTCTCAATCACACCTCGATTGGAGTGTAATAAGGAACATCAAACATCGCGAGATAAAAAGCATCGGCTTTGTCGATGGTCAAACTTTAGTTCGTCGATAAACGGTTTGATACGACTTATATCTACACTACCTCTCAACGCTGAGAGGTATGGCTCTTTTTACCTTATCCGATTTTCCACGTATTCTCTTCTTCTCAATCCTTAGCTATTGCGCCAATCTTTGCAATTTGCCGTGTACGGTTATCAAATTAGAGACGCTTGACAGGATATATTTTAAATCGATAGTTTATCGATAAATATCGTTAATTAGTTTGCAATAGTTAATTAATAAAAACCAATAATATGCCTAATAAAGCAATATTCTATTTTCTTTCATTTTTATTTGCGCATATGGCATTTTGATAAGTGATTGTTTTGCTTTAATTATAGTAGTGAATTATTGAGTAATGATGAATTCGCTGGATGAACCGATAATAAAAAAGCCGATTTGATTACCAAATCGGCTTTGCGGCAAATTTAACTTAGATTACACATCGTAAGTTGTAGAGGCTGTATCGCCGCCTGTACCAGTCCAGTTAGTGTGGAAGAACTCACCACGTGGACGGTCAATGCGTTCGTAGGTGTGAGCACCGAAGTAGTCACGCTGCGCTTGCAGAAGGTTAGCTGGCAGGCGAGCTGTCGTATAACCGTCTAGGAAAGAGAGTGCTGAGATGGTACAAGGCATTGGGATACCTGCTTCCAATGATTTTGCTGCAACTTTACGCCAAGCGCTTAGGCTATTTTGTAGAATGCCTTTGAAGTAATCGTCTGAACCTAGGAACGCGATGTCAGGGTTCGCTTCATACGCATCACGGATGTTACCTAGGAAAGCTGAACGGATGATACAACCGCCACGCCACATTAGCGCTACGTTACCGTAATTTAACTCCCAGCCGTTCTCGTTTGACGCTTCACGCATTAGCATAAAGCCTTGAGCGTAAGAGATGATCTTAGACGCAAGTAGAGCTTGGCGAAGTGCATCAACCCACTCTTGCTTATCCCCTTCTACTGGTGTGATAGTTTTGCCGAATAAAGATTCTGCTTCAACACGCTGATCTTTTAGCGCAGATAGGCAGCGAGAGAAAACGGATTCAGAGATTAGCGTCAGTGGAATGCCTAGGTCTAGTGCGTTGATACCCGTCCATTTACCGGTACCTTTTTGACCAGCAGTGTCTAGGATCTTCTCTACTAGAGGCTCACCGTCTTCGTCTTTGTAGCCTAGGATATCAGCCGTGATTTCTACTAGGTAGCTATCCAATTCGGTTTTGTTCCACTCAGCGAATACCGCTTGCATCTCGTCAGCAGACATACCTAAGCCATCTTTCATGAACTGGTACGCTTCAGTGATAAGCTGCATGTCGCCGTATTCGATACCGTTGTGAACCATTTTAACGAAGTGGCCAGCACCGTCGTTACCAACCCAGTCACAACAAGGCTCGCCCGCGTCAGTTTTAGCAGAGATGCTTTGGAAGATAGGTTTTACCGCTTCCCATGCTTCAGGAGAACCACCCGGCATGATCGAAGGTCCAAAACGAGCACCTTCTTCACCACCAGAAACACCTGTACCGATAAAGTGAATGCCTTTCTCACGTAGTGCAGCAACACGGCGGTTAGTGTCTGGGTAGTTGGTGTTACCACCATCAATGATGATGTCACCTTTCTCAAGAAGTGGTGCTAGCGCTTCGATAAATGTATCTACAACTTCACCTGCACGTACCATGAGCATCACTTTACGCGGTGTTTCTAGTTTCTCAACTAGCTCTTCTAGTGAATAAGCACCAATGATGTTAGTACCTTTAGCTGGGCCTTCTAGGAACTCGTCTACTTTCGCAGCAGTACGGTTGTGAGCAACCACTTTGAAACCATGGTCGTTCATGTTTAGGATAAGGTTTTGACCCATTACTGCTAGGCCAATTACACCGATATCACCTTTCATTTTTTCTCTCCAATTTTCTATTTACGCGCTCGCATTACGCGATTTTTGCTGCTGCGTCTGAATCTAAGTACCATTCCGTTAGACCAGTTTTTGACTGGATTTTTGCTGCTGGATAAGGCAGCTCATTCGCCGGAGTAGTATGAATTTCGTTTACAATGTCAACTTTGCCTGCACCAAGTACGAGGTAGCTGATGCGTTTCGCTGTTTCCAACACTTTTGCGGTTTTTGAAACGCGAATTTGTCCTGACTCAGGGTGAGAGGCAAGCACAGATAAGTTCTCATCCTGGTAATTTGTTTGATTTGGGAACAGGGATGCAGTGTGACCATCTGCCCCAACGCCGAGTAGAATCCAGTCAAACACAGGAGTGCCATTTTCACATGGGATCACGGTAGCCATTTCTTCAGCAAAGCGTTTTGCTTCAACGGCTGGCTCATCTTCGCCGCGAATACGGTGGATGTTTTCGTGAGGAAGATTGACTTGGCTAAACAGTAAGGCGTTGGCCTCGCCATAGTTGCTTTCTACATCGTCTGGTGCGACACAGCGCTCATCACCCCACCAGAAGTGCAGGTTGTTCCATTGAATGGATGTCGCATAAGTGTCACTTGCCAATAGTTTAAATAGCATCTTCGGCGTGCTACCGCCAGAGAGTGAAATATGGACAGGTCGGCCAAGTTCGCTATAGGCTTTCATGTCGTCAGCTAAGCTTGCCACCACTTGTTCAGCGGTTGGAAAAATCTTGTGATTAATCATAGTTCACAGTAATCCGTGTCAGTTAAGTTTTTACAAGGGAAGCGCCATGCACGATTGTCACGTTGCAGTAAGTCATCAGACTCTTTTGGTCCCCATGTACCACAAGCGTAACCAAATAGAGCTTGTGGGTCTTGTTTGAAGTCTAGAATCGGTTGAACGTATTTCCAGCACGCTTCGACCGCATCGCTACGAGCAAACAGCGTCGCATCACCGTTTAGTGCATCAAGCAGTAAACGCTCATAGGCCGTCAGCATTTGCGTTTCTTGCAGAGAAGCATAATGGAAGTTCATTTTCACTTCTTTGGCATGGAAACCCGCGCCTGGTTCTTTTAAACCAAAGCTCATTTGGATGCCTTCGTCTGGCTGAATACGAATGATCAGTTTGTTTTCTGGCGCATTTTGACCAAACACTGGATGCGGTGTCTGTTTGAAATGAATAACCACTTCCGTGACACGTGTTGGGAGGCGTTTACCTGTGCGGACATAGAAAGGCACGCCATTCCAACGCCAGTTGTTGATGTACGCTTTCAGGCCAACGTAAGTCTCAGTGCGCGAATCTTCGGCAACACCTGGCTCATTACGGTAGCTTGGTAAAAATTCACCACGTACATCCGATTCAGTGTACTGACCAAGAACGAGGTTGTTACGTAGATCGTCTTCTTCAAGCGGTTTTAGACACTGAAGAACTTTAACCACTTCATCACGCATTGAGTTTGCATTGATTTGTGCTGGTGGTTCCATACCGACCATAGCAAGGACTTGCAGCAAGTGGTTTTGGAACATATCACGAACAGCGCCCGAGCCGTCGTAGTAGCCACCACGCTCTTCCACGCCGAGGAATTCCGCGCCGGTGATTTCAACATAGTCGATGAAGTTGCGATTCCACAATGGTTCAAACATTGCGTTAGAGAAGCGGAATACCAATAAGTTCTGTACTGTTTCTTTACCTAGGTAATGGTCAATACGGTAGATTTGGTGCTCTTGGAAGTGCTCATGAATTTCTTTATCGAGTTTACGCGCAGAAGCCAGATCATAGCCAAACGGTTTTTCGATGATTAGGCGTTTCCAACCGTCATCTTCATTGTTCAAACCGTGTGCAGCAAGGCTGGCTGGAATGATGCTGTATAGGCTTGGTGGTGTTGCTAGGTAGAATAGCGTATTGCGTTGCTCGAACTGATAATGGTCTGCCAATTGGTTGAGACGCAACGACAGTTTAGAGTAATCAGAAGTATCCGAGGTGTTGATCGCTTGGTAATGCAGATGGTTGATAAAAGCATCTAATGTTGCTGGCTCAGTTTTCTCCATTTCCTGAAGAGAACGTTTTAACTTTTCACGGTATGACTCATCGCTGTATTCCGTACGACTTACGCCGAGGATAGCGAAGTTCTCAGGCAGCTGTTTGTTTGAGTAAAGGTGATATAAAGCAGGGATCAACTTACGATACGTTAAGTCGCCCGAAGCACCAAAAATAACGATGCTGCTGTTTTCTGGTATTACCATCATCTTTCCCTTAGAAACGAGGTAGTTAGCATGTGCCTAGGAGGTTGGCATTTAAGTAGACCAACCCTATCAACGACACCTCAAATTATAAAACTGGTCTTGCCTATTAAACTGATAGGCAAAAGCCAATAAAGCGTGCCAATTCTTTCATTTGTCAGCGGGGCTGACGCCAAAAAACGGAGCTCAATGCTCAGATGGCAGCGTATTGTCTATGACTCTTTGATATACATCAACCTTTGAGAGGGCAATCGATTAAATATTGACTCATTGGTGAGCTAACTTGTTGAAAGTTATAGTTAGAGTATGATTTTGCGTTTTGAGATAAAAATGATGTATTTACTCTAATTTGATTCGCAAATTGGGGGAGTCGTTAGAAATGGGATTTTAGGAAGCTTTTCACTCTTTTGATATGCGCTCCACGGTCAATCTCGCCCAACTGATTTGGTGATAAAAACATCTCTGCGTACTGCTGATCGATGTGTTGTTCAAGAAAAATCAGATATAGCTTAGGATCAATGTGTCCCGTTGTTGCCATCTCCGTCATGATTTCTACAGATTCAGATAGAGTTTTGGCTTTTTTGTACGGCCTATTGCTTGAAGTCAGAGCTTCAAAGACATCGGCAATCGCCATAACACGTGCGGGAATGGATAGTTGTTCTTGGAATAAACCTTTTGGATAACCTTTGCCATCCATTCGCTCATGATGTCCTCCTGCGATTTCAGGAATATTTTTGAGATGGTTCGGGTAGGGAAGACGATTGAGCATCATGATGGTCTGAATGATATGGTCATTGATAATAAAGCGCTCTTCATCGTTCAGGGTCCCTCGCTGGATGGAGAGGTTATAGAGTTCGCCACGATTGTACTTGTAATCGCTGGGTACCAATACAAACTCCTCTTGCCAAACATCCTGTGGTTTAGCGTTACTCTGCCACTCAATGAGATGCACTTGTTTGTCGGCGAGGATTGACTCTTCAACGGGTAAATCGCTAGGTTTTCCGGCACGTTGTTTTTCTATCCATGACACACCAGCTTGGTCATCTAACGTTCGTGTCCATTTATAGGTACTGATTTTCTTCAAGCGTTCTAGAGCATCCTGACTCATGTTTTCACCACCGATATTACATTCAGCAATGAAGTAAAAGTCATCATCGAGTTGCTGTTGTTTACGGGTCAACGTTTCTTTCAACTGCTTGTCGTCTCCCCCTGCAGATAGCGCTTTCCAATAGTCGATTTCAGCTTGCGCTTTGAGCAATTCAAAACGCATCCGGACTTCGTGGATCCTATCGTATATAGTTTCCAATTTCGTCGCTTTGTCTATTACGTATTCTGGCGTGGTGACTTTACCGCAATCATGCAGCCAAGAGGCGAGATGCAACTCTTCCCATTGCTGTTTCGACATCTTAAACAGCGGAAAATAGCTGTTATCTTGCTCGGTTGCCTTAACCAGCATTTCAGTCAGTTTAGGGATACGCTGACAGTGACTACCCGTGTAAGGCGATTTGGTATCAATGGCAGAAGCAATCAGCTCAACAAACGCGGTGAGCATCTCTTTTTGTTGCTCGATACGGTCGATGTTCTCTTTTGCCAATGCGCCAAAGCTGAGCAGTTCTTTGAGGAATGCGTGTTTATCTGATTGCTCAGGTGTGATGGCTCGTTCATAACCAAGTAGCAGTACACCGATCAGTTCATGAGTCCGATTGTGGAGTGGGAATAGGTAAATGTCGGAGTTATAGAGGATTTCTCTGTACTTCGCCAGTACGTTATCTTCGCGGTTGAGATGGACAATATCGCCTTTTGCTAAGTCGGTGCTGACCCAAGGTGTGGATTGGATCAACTGATTGATATCGATTTTGAACGGAATAATGGCTTGGTTTGCTGACGGTAGCAGCGAGTTTGCTTTGTCATCGCGAGTAAAGAGAACGATAGTTTCTGCCTTGGTGACTAAAAAACTTTGATGGGCGATCGTTTTAGCGAGTACTGCGAAATCTTGATTGCTGGCGGTATCTCGAAGCAGCATGAGTAAATCATAGAGTGTATGCTCCATCAACTCGATAGATTGAGTGAGGTTGGCCACTTCTTTGATGACACTTTTGGTGTAACGAGTCTTTTTAAAATCAAAACGGGCGATGTTGTCGGTCTGCCTCACTAATGCCTGAAGCGGGTTAGCCAAACGTTGTACCACTAACCAAACGACAACAAAGCTCATCAGCAACATTGCGACCGCGACTCGAACTTGCTTATCTCGCATTGACAGCAATGAAGAGAGCAAATCATCTTGAGGTGTCGCTTCAGCGAGTAACAAACGGGTTTTGTTGTTTAAGCTAACTGGCGTTAACGTCACTGACCAATTCTGGTCATCGTGCTCAAGCGTTTCGTAAATAATTTGGCTCGAACTACGGTTGATGACGGTTCTAAATACGCTGTCTTTGAGTAAATCAACACTGGGGCGGCCGTCGTCACTCTGTTCTATGCCAATATTGTGATGGGCCAATATGTTGAATTTATTGTCAAATAGAGTCAGCTTGGTATTTTCCGAATGTCCCATTCGGCTGATTTGTTCAGACAGCGAAGTTAAGGTGAAATCTGCTCCAACGACACTCTGACCATCCGGCGAACGACGCGATAGTGTAACTCCGTTGGTCTTCAGGAAGTAAAAAAAATATGGCTCAGTGAGTCGTATTTCGCCATCTAGGTCTGCATTGGAGAACCACGGACGAGTGCGTGGATCAAACTTATTGTCATTGCTTTGGCGCTGTCCAACATTGCGGAAACTGCCATCAAGGAAGGTAAAACGATTGAGACCAGACGGATTGGTCGTGTTGATCATCAGCGCGGCTTTGTCTGGTGCATCAAATCGTTCTCGGTCGCCATTGGTTCTAAGGGCGCGAATCAGTGTGAGGTCACCAGAATCGTTAGCATAGAAAAGTGCGACGACTCCTGGGTTGCGTTGAAAAATCAAATGGAGGGAGGCGAGGAAAAGTTGATGTTTTTCAGGTGCCTGATGGTCATCAATTGATCTACTCATCGCCATAAAATCGAGAGTGGTAAGAATCGGCCCCGCTTTGACCTGGAACGTTGATTCCAGCTGTCGAGCGTTTTCACTGCTGAGTTCTTTCGCACTTCCGGTTAACAAATCCTGAGCATGTCGGTAACTGATGGCAATAAGAACCGAGCCCACTAATGTCGTGAGAACCAGAAATAGAGTAGTGATATGAATACTTAGGGAGTAACGACGCTTTCTCATGATCTGTCCAGTAGCAAGTACATTCTAAGTATTGAACAAACTGGCGATGATGCAAAAAAAACTACTTCATATTGATGTTTTTATTTACTATTGAAAGCCTTTAGGAGTGGGTTTCGGTGGACTTAAACAGGGGAGAGTTGATAGGCTAATGTCGTTGTTGAACTGGGTGATCGGCAGTTTTTAGACTTCTTGGCGTTACGTGGTCGTGAGGTTAAACCGTTATAAGTTGATACAAATTTACGATCATGTGTGCGGAATAAATTCAGTACACTTTGTCCTCATTTCCCCGAAATAAAGAATAAATACAATGAAAAAACTGGTTCCTGTATTCGCCTTAGTTATGTCAGCTCAAGTGTTTGCGAGTGATTTCGATTTGAAAGCGACCATGAAACAGATGAAAGTCGAGTTCAAACAGGCCGCTCAGGCAGAGGAAATCACCCAAATGAAATCCGCAGTTGCTAATCTCTCGGAGTTAATCGATCAGTCGAAACGGGGTGAATACCCGCCAGAGAAAACCGATCTTTACCTTGAAGGCTTTAATAAGCTTTCTGTTGCGTTGGACTCTATTGAGGCGAAATTAGAGGCTGGTAACTTAGAAGCGGCCAAAGCGGAGTTAAAACGCGTCGACGATTTACGTGTTGAGTATCATGATAAGCGTAATCCAAGCATCTGGAGCAAGCTATTTGGCTAAAAGGCTCAAGGCCATACTGTAAGGGTAAAAAACCATGATCAATGTTAGGTTTTTTATCGTAGGTCACTGAGTTTGTTAGCAGAAGGTTATATATTTGCGCTCTAACAATTGAGAGTGACAATGATCAGAGCGTCTTATTTTAAGCGAAGCATGTTAATCGCAAGTGCCCTTAGCTGGGTGCTTGTGGCATTGATGCCTGTTATAAACGCCCATGGTGCCAATGCCGGGGTGTGGGCGACGCTCTGTACTATCAATGGTTTTGAGCTGGTTCAAGTTGAAGAAGGTACGGTAGAAACCCAACACAGCAAACCTTGTCCATTTAGTCACTTTTCCAGTTTTCATCAGGATTCTCTTCCAACCCCCCAACACGCACGAAGATCGACATTAGCGACGATGGAATCGTACACTTATTTGGCTCTAAGTGAACGTTTTCAATTTGCTATCCCACGCGCTCCGCCCACGGTTCTTTTTTCCAACTTTATCGATATCTCATAATAATTAGGCTTAAAGCCACTAAGTAAAGTTAATGCTCAGCGATTAGCCTCGACATGATTCGAGGTGCGATGCTGTGCATCTTAAAAAGGAAAATATAATGCTGGGTAGTCAGTTTGAGACTCAACCTAAGGAACACGCACGCTCATCAAAAAGTCAGCAATCCATCGAAAAGAAAACGCTAAAGCACGCTATTTCCTCGCTTGGCGTTGGCACTTCTATGTTGGCTTATTCGTTATCCCGTTTATGTTAATGCTAAGTCTCAGCGGTATAGTGATGCTGTTTGATGATGAGATTGAACATTTTCGTTACGGCGAAATTTTAACGGTTACTCCACAAGAGACGGTTCAATCTGTGTCGAAGCAGATGCAAGCCGTTATTGCTCAATATCCCAAAGCCAGAGTGACGCAGTTTATCGCGGCTTCAGAAGCGACGGTCGCCAATCGGTTCAGACTCACGCCAGTTTCAATCACGGGTGCGATGATGTGGTGGCTACGACGTCCAAGTAAACAGAACAAGTTGCGAGTGCCAGCGCGTTTTGAACAAGAAGGTATTTGGAAGGTGGGGCTGGTGTCCGTTGTGGTGATCAGTCTCTGTTTCCCATTGGCAGGGGTAACGATTATCGCGACCTTGTTGTTTGATGCATTTGTCGTCAGCAGAAGTACCAGACTGTGCGAATACTTAGCGTGTTAGTCGCGATGAGTTGATGGATACCGCTCTGAGGCTCTCCTCAGGGCGGTATTATTTTTGACTCAGTTGCTCGGTCATATAGTCGATGAATCCACGTAAACGAGCGGGCATGTACTTGGTTTGTGGGTACTGAATTGCTATTGCCCCGTGGTAGTTGCTTTTGATTGTCCAGTCTGGCAAGACTGGAACGACTTGGTTTTGCGCAATCGCATCGGCGATAACAAAGTCATGGAAGATGCCGATACCAAGTGCATTCTTAACCCCTGTCAATCGCATTTGTGAGTGGTTAACTGCGTAGCGTCCGCTAACGGGTACTGAGTGGTACTCGTCTTCTTTAAAAAAGTCCCAGATATGGTCACGGTCGGTTTCTGCTAGGTACAAACAGTCATGTTTTACCAGCTCTGTTGGGTGGGTTGGCATCCCTCGCTGTTCGACATATTCAGGGCTTGCACACAGCACTAAGTTAGTTTTACTCACTTCTCTCAATACCAAATTCTCATCTGGCTTATCGGTGAGTTTGAAAGCGACATCAATTCCATCGCGGATCAAATCTATTTCGCCATCCGCAGCGCGGAGTTTGAGCTGAATGTGCGGGTATTGCTTGAGAAAAGGCACAACGTGAGGCTGAAGCACCGAGTTTAAGAACGCTTCGGGTGCTGCAACGGTCAACGCCCCCGACATTTCTTGATGATCTGAAGTCGAAAGTTCAACGGCTTGCTTGGCGGCGTTAACCATGACCATTGCCTGATCATAAACCTGTTGACCTGAGCGGGTAATGATCAGCTTGCGCGTCGTGCGTTCAAACAGTTTCACCGATAGAGAGGTCTCCAATCGAGTCACCAGTTTACTTAGCGCTGAAGGCGTCACCTCAAGCTGTTTCGCCGCAGCGGTAAAGCTTCCTTCGTCAACGATTAAAATAAAACTCGCTAAGTCAGGGAGTAGGGCGATCAGTTTGGTGTTTTTCATAGTGGAGTGCATTAATGGCAATGATGGGGGAGTTTAGCGTGATCCTGAGCGACGGTCATCACAAAAGCGTCCAATTTGTGCCTCAAATTCAATAATGTTTTTCCGCTCAACGGGATAATGGAAACAACGTGCTTGAATTACACTTAAGACAGCAGATTTTAGTCTTTAGCAATGCGCTCAAGGCAATCGATACGCGATATGCTAACAATATAATAACTAGGAAGGAATTTGAAATGTCTTCTGCATTCTACCAACAGATCCAACAGCAAATTGAAGAAGTAAAGGCGGAAGGCCTTTATAAATCAGAGCGTGTGATCACTTCGCAACAGGCCGCTGCGGTGAAAATCTCAACCGGCGAAGAAGTGCTTAACTTCTGTGCGAACAACTACCTTGGCCTTGCAAATCACCCTGCTCTAATCGAAGCAGGTAAAGAGGGTATGGACGTTCACGGCTTTGGTATGGCATCTGTGCGTTTTATCTGTGGTACTCAAGACATCCATAAAGAACTTGAACAAAAGCTTTCTAAGTTCTTGGGTAAAGAAGACACCATCCTATACACCTCTTGTTTCGATGCGAACGCTGGTCTGTTCGAAACGATTCTAGGTGCAGAAGACGCTATCATTTCTGATGCGCTAAACCACGCCTCAATCATTGATGGTGTTCGCTTATGTAAAGCTATGCGTTTCCGTTACTCAAACAACAATATGGAAGAGCTAGAGCAGCAACTAATCGCAGCAAAAGAAGCTGGCGCTCGTCACATCCTGATTGTGACTGACGGCGTTTTTTCAATGGATGGTGTGGTGGCTAATCTTCCTGCCATCTGTGACCTTGCTGAAAAGTACGGCGCACTGACAATGGTTGATGATTCTCACGCTGTAGGCTTTATGGGCAAAACGGGTGCAGGCACTCACGAATACCACAATGTGGTAGATCGCATCGACATCATCACAGGCACACTGGGTAAAGCGATGGGCGGCGCTTCAGGCGGTTACACTTCTGGTAAAGCTGAAGTGATCGACTGGCTACGTCAGCGTTCACGTCCATACCTATTCTCTAACTCTGTTGCACCAGCAATCGTCAACGCTTCTATCCGCGTTCTTGACCTGCTTGAAGAGAGTGGTGATCTACGCGAACGCCTATGGCAAAACGCCGCACACTTCCGTGCACGTATGGAAGCGGCTGGTTTCACTATGGGTGGTGCAGACCACGCAATTATCCCAATCATGTTAGGCGATGCCAAAGTAGCTGCCGAGTTTGCAGAGCGCGCTTTAGAGAAAGGCATCTACGTGATCGGTTTCTCTTTCCCTGTAGTACCAAAAGGTCAGGCACGTATTCGTACACAAATGTCAGCAGCACACTCTCGTGAGCAGCTAGATCGCGCTATCGATGCGTTTATCGAAGTGGGTCGTGACATGGAGATCATCAAATAATGAAAATCAAAGCACTATCAAAACTAAAGCCTGAACAAGGCATCTGGATGACTGAGGTCGACAAGCCTGAACTTGGTCATAACGATCTTCTGATCCGTATTAAGAAAACCGCTATCTGTGGCACTGACGTTCACATCTACAACTGGGATGAGTGGTCACAAAAAACCATTCCGGTTCCTATGGTTGTAGGTCATGAATATGTTGGTGAAGTGGTTGGCATTGGTCAAGAAGTCCGTGGCTTCGAAATCGGTGACCGCGTATCTGGTGAAGGCCATATTACTTGTGGTCACTGCCGTAACTGTCGTGGTGGACGTACTCATCTATGTCGTAACACAACGGGTGTTGGTGTTAACCGCACAGGTGCGTTCTCTGAGTACCTAGTGATTCCAGCATTTAACGCATTCAAAATCCCTGAAGGGATTTCTGATGACCTTGCGTCAATCTTTGACCCATTTGGCAACGCGGTACATACAGCACTGTCTTTCGACCTAGTTGGTGAAGACGTACTGATCACCGGCGCAGGCCCTATCGGTATTATGGCAGCAGCGGTTGCTAAGCACGTAGGTGCTCGTCATGTAGTGATCACGGACGTAAACGAATACCGCCTTGATCTTGCTCGTAAGATGGGTGTGACTCGCGCTGTTAACGTTGCAGAGCAAAAGCTTGAGGACGTGATGGCTGAACTTGGTATGACAGAAGGCTTCGATGTTGGCCTTGAAATGTCTGGTGTACCTTCAGCGTTCAACTCAATGCTACAAACAATGAACCACGGTGGTCGTATTGCCCTATTAGGTATTCCACCATCAGATATGGGTATTGACTGGAACCAAGTTATCTTTAAAGGTCTTGTTATTAAAGGTATCTACGGACGGGAAATGTTCGAAACGTGGTACAAGATGGCTTCATTGATTCAGTCAGGCCTAGATCTCACGCCAATCATCACTCATCACTTCAAAGTTGATGACTTCCAAGCAGGCTTCAACGCTATGCGTAGCGGGCTTTCTGGCAAAGTAATCCTTGATTGGGAATAACCCAATAAACTAAGAATAGCGCTCCGATTGGGGCGCTTTTTGTTTCCATGAAAAAAGACCTACCGCAAGGGTAGGCCAAATCCCTAAGTTTCCCTGTGGAGCAAGGAGTGGGTGTGACTAATGTTTATGGAGAATTCAATAATTAAGCTGCAATGGCTTCTTTAGTTGGAATAGGAATCAGACGGCTAATGTTGACATCGCCCGTGTTTTCAACGGACTCAAAACGAGAAATTAACAGTGATTGCAGTTGGTGATCTTTGATCGGCTTTGCAAGGATTTCCAAAACCGATGCTGTGGCATCGGATTCGTCTATCGAAGCAAATACAGGTTGAACACCACGTAAGATAGATAGACGAGAAAGTAACTTTTCATTGTCGCTTAGTGCCCAAATCATCGCTTGGCTATGACAACGTGACATAAGCAGTGGGGTTTCACCACTGTTGGTGAATACCGCTACGCCTAAGTTTTGTTGTGATTTGGCCGCGAACAAAACAGAAGAAACAGCGAAGCTCTTACTACTATTGCTACAGAGCTGTTGGACCTTGTCCCAGCAACTGTTTGAGCATTCAATTTCTTGTTCAACACCACGTGCAATTCGAGCCATCGCTTTTACGGTTTCAACCGGATAGGCACCTGTCGCGGACTCGGCGGACAGCATAATCGCATCGGTTCCATCGATAACAGCGTTCGCCACATCCATCACTTCTGCTCGTGTTGGTAGAGGATTATCAATCATAGATTCCATCATTTGAGTCGCAGTGATTACGGGTTTTCCAAAATGTTTCGCACGGCTGATAAGTGCTTTTTGAACAATAGGTAAGCGAGCATCTCCAATTTCGACGCCAAGATCGCCACGAGCGACCATAATGATGTCAGAAGCGATGATCACGTCATCCATGGTCTGCTGATTTTCGACAATTTCAGCACGTTCAACCTTAGCGACAATTTGTGCATTGCAGCCTGTGGCGCGAGCGATTTCTCGAGCATAGTGGAGGTCGTCCGCATTACGTGGAAAGGATACGGCTAAAAAGTCAGCGTCAATGATCGCGGCTGTCTCGATATCTTGTTTATCTTTGTCAGTTAAAGCAGGGGCAGAAAGCCCACCGCCTAATAAGTTGATCCCCTTGCGGTTGGATAGGATTCCACTGTTTAGTACTTTGGTTTTTGCAACCGTGCCAGTTTCGTCAATATGGACAACTTCGAGCTGAATGCGCCCATCGTCAAGCAGAAGTATATTTCCAACAGAGAGATCTTTAATTAACTGAGGGTAATCAAGGCCTACTCGCAGCTCGTCACCCGCTTGTGAATCTAGCGTGCTATCTAGGGCAAATATTGCGCCTTGTTCAAGTCGGACTGCTCCATTCTTAAATCCAGAAATGCGGATTTTAGGTCCTTGCAAGTCAACCAGAATGCCAATGTGCTTTCCAAGTTTTCGTGCTGTGTTGCGCACATTGGCTGCGGCCGCGATATGGTCTGTGGGATTGCCATGTGAAAAGTTTAACCTAACCACATTAACGCCAGCGAGAATCATCTCTTCTAGCACAGTGGCACTTTGGCTCGCGGGGCCGAGTGTCGCGACGATTTTAGTTTTATTCATAACCTTACCTTTAACAACATAACCGAAAATGGACAATCAAAAGGGGGGCGGCTGGTGGTCGACATTCGTTTGATGGGGAAGGGGGTACTATCTCTAGGAGCCAGATAAGTACGTCACCTCAAGTCAATGTCAATCGCCAGCCAAAGGGGGAGTGAACTCCCCCAAGTTCGTTGTTAGTTGGCAACGTTAGCTTTTAATTTAGGCTGAGTTTCCTCGTCGATATCAACGACTTTCTTCGCGTTCCAAACAGTTAACGCAAGCAGAAGTGACAGCACACCTGCCGCTAGCCAGAAATATTGAGCTTGAGAGAAGTCGTACTTAGAAACACCGTCGATTTCTGTGATGGTAATGAGCTTTGCAGAAATAATTTCTTGAGCAGATGCCGCCATGTAAGAGAACAATCCAATGAAGCCTTTTACCGCACCAACAGCGTTCTTTGGCATCAGGTCACAAGCTGTGAGGCCAGCAAGGAATACGACCAGACCACCGATAGCGAAACCGATCAGGCCTAGGGCTACCGCATCAACCATGCGGTTATCGGGGCCAAAGAACATTAGACACATACCCGCGATATTTGCCAATCCGTATAGTAGCGTCGGGATATGACGGTTAGCGTTAAAGATTTTATCCGATACGATGCCTGATAAAATTGCCCCTGCTAGACCAGCGATAGGGTAGGTAGACATTGCAAAACCGGCGTCAATCAACGAATAACCTTTTACCTCTTGCAGATACAGTACTGCCCAAGAAGACATCGCATAACGAGAGACGTACATTGCCGCACACGCCGCAGCGATAAGCCATACAACGGGTTGTTTTAATACAAATAGCTGAGCACGACGTGTTTCTTTAGGATCATTTTTCTTCTTGATTTCTGGTTCTTCATCAAAAGCCGTCGCAGCATCTGGTAAACCGTAAGTTTGTGGGCGGTCTTTAAGGATAAAGAACATACATAGTGCTGCTACGATTGCTGCGATACCTGCGCCGATGAAGCCAGCGCGCCAGCCAAGGTAGCTCACGAGTGTAGCGGTTAGGATCCAAGTAATGCCTTCGCCTATGTTACGCGAGCCACCCCATATTGAGTAACGCGAGCCACGTTGTTTAGGCGAGAACCATTGGAACAGAGATACACATGAAGGTGCTGAGCCTACCGATTGGAACCAGCCGTTTAAACCCCAAAGCAGAACAAAGAAGAAACCAGCGGTATTCAAGCCCATGATGACGGCTGTCGCGCCTGACAATAGTAGTGAGAACGACATAAAGCGGCCAATGTTGGCATAGTCAGAAAGGAAGCCGTTCGAAAACTTACCTATTGCGTAGGTGAAGAAAAAGGCTGAACCCATAATACCGAGTTCTTCAATGGTGACGATGCCCGCATCTAGCATAGGTTTCTTTACGACGCCTAAACTCATACGAACTACGTAGAAAACAGCGTAACCAAATACCAAACCAAGGAATACTTGCCATTGGAAGCTCTTAAAGCGGGATTGCATAGCCTCTTTAGAGCTATCGGACAAAGGTAAGTCCGGGCGTGTTTTAAAGAAATTGAACATAAATGTTTCACTCCGAATATGTGTGACGATTAACGAGTTGTCGTCGGCATGATGCAGAAGGAGGTGAATTGGCTCAAAAGGCTACTTTTGAGGCAAAAATGACTCAAACTAAAGATTGGCGAGGGTTAAAAGAGACACTTTTGACCATTTTGTTGGTAATGAAGTTGATAGAATTACCGCTATTGAGAGATTTAATTGCGTCAGCAGTGACCCATTCAACTGGGGATGAATTTAGTGGTTGGTTTGTCACTTTTTGAATTGACGCACATTTCTAGGGGATTTTGTGAAGTGGGATTAGCAAAAGTGTTTATAAGGCGATTGGCAAAGATAGGGCTGGGCGTGTTGTGGTTCAGCCCATATGCATTGGCAAATCAAGATCAATTGGTGGTACTCACTACGTTTTCGAGCGAGCCAATCGCGAAGTTAATGTCGGAATATAAACAAAGGAATCCCAAGGTAGATATAAAGCTGATTCACAGAAGAACACAGTCAGCGATTCAACTACTAAACAAAAGTTACATGCAAGATGTCGATGTCGTACTTAGTTCATCGCCATTTTTAATGGAGGAACTTTTTAAGCGTAACCAGTTAGCAAGCGTGTCTTATAGTAATGAAATGCCCGAGTGGTTGGTGCCTTTTGTCTTGCCTAAGCGAAATAAAGTAGTCAGCGTGGGCTACTCTGGTGCAGGGCTAGTGTGGAACAACGACTACCTAAAAGCTAACCAGCTAAAAATCCCAAATCAATTTATAGATTTAGTTGCGTTTGAGTACTTTGGTCACATTACGATGAGTACGCCAAGTCGTTCGGGGACGACACAAATGATGATAGAAAGTATTTTAGCCAAACATGGGTGGTTAAAAGGTTGGGCAATCATTTTAAATGTTGGAGCCAACCTTGGTACTGTTTCCTCTCGCAGCTTTGGTGTCGCTGACTATGTAGCTAAAGGACAATTTGGCGTTGGACCAACCATCGATAGTTATGCGTTAGTGTTACCAAAACAGTTTCAGCATGTTGGCTTTGGATACGATTCAGATTTTACGCTAATGCCAACCTATATTGGGGTGCTAAAAAACTCAGGAGAAAATGAATCAACCCAAAGCTTTATTACGCTGCTCCTATCCAAACGTGTCCAAGATAGTATGGTCAACAGTGACTTTGCCAAGCACTCGATTAAAGATGATTCGTTGTATAGCGAGAAGAATCCGCCTCTTAATTTGGAAAAACTAATGAAAAGAGAAAAGCTGGTTAATATCATTTTCGATGAAGCGATAACTAAGCGTCTACCAGAGTTACAGGATCTTTGGCACAGCATTGCAGAGCTTGAGTCAATCACTGCGTCGAACCCTGAATTGAGTACGAGAGTCTCTCACTTAAAACAGCAACTTTTCCTAATCCCGATGACAGAGGAAGAAGTCCGTTCGATCGCGAACTCCATTGCTGAACAAGATGCTTCAAATCAAGCGTCAAGCGGATTGGAACAAGCAGTATTGGCAGAGTTTGGTTATCGTTTCGGGGTTAAGTTTGAGGATAATTTGCTTCAGGTGGCAGATACCCTGAAAGCCATCCAAGTAGAGTTATCGCTATGACTAAGTGGAGTACGATTGGCGCAAAGTTGATTTTGGCCTTTGCTGGTTCAACGCTTTTACTGATGGTAGTGAGTATTGTTGCATGGCTAACGTGGAACCAACTCGATGAGCAAGTGAGTGAATTGCTCGACAATAGTGTGCCGAAATACAATACCAGTTACTTACTAGAAAGCCGAAGTAGTGAGATACGCTATCGAGTTCAACTGCTGCCTCGTCTAAATAACAAAGTTGAGCTGAACAGACAAATCGCAGAACTCTCTGAGCAGCTTGAAGCCATCAATCTTACTCTGAATCGCATAGGTTCTGGGGATATGTCAAACGACGAAACTCAAATGCTTTCTGAGCGTTACCGAGTTCTTGATGAAACATTAGAACAGTACAGTGCGCTCGTGCTTCAGCGGATTGAACAAAGTCGCAGAGTGAATAAATTAGAAGAGCAGATCAACTGGATTCATCAAGATATTCGTTCTGAACTCACACCGATACGTCAAGAGTTGCATTGGTTGATCCGACGTGATGAAACGGGCGAAGAGCGTAATATCGCCTTGGATCAATTACGAGCGATTCAGCATGTATTAGATCTGGAGTCGAATGTCTTCGCTATGACCAGTGAAGTTATTCAGGCGCAGCAACTTGGTGAGGTCCACAATGCGACCAAGGTAATCCAATACAAATTGGATGATTTGGTGAGCAATAGTGCCGCCATTTATGTCCTACCTTCAACCATAGCGTACCAGCAGTTAATTCAAGAGTTAGCGACATTACTTGCCCCGCAAGGTGTTTTCTACCATCAAGTGTTAGATAAGGTAGCGTTAAACCAACGTATTGATCTGTTAAAGGTCAATATTGACCAACAGCTAAGTGATATTCATCAGCAGATTGGTTTGATTGTACAAGAGGCCGATGACAGCTTTATCAATGTACAAGCGCAAACGACGAGTCTTGTCTCCTATGGGAACCATGTTCTTATCGTTTGTTTCAGTGTATCGATAGTGATGTCGCTGTTCCTCACTTACTATTTTATTAATCGCCGCATCGTGGCTCGTCTAACGGCATTAAGTTCGAGTATTGATGCGATAACAAAAGGCGATTTAAGTCATCCTATTCAAGTTGATGGGGCTGATGAGATTGGTCGCCTGAGTGAAAAACTCATTGAGTATGGCGTCAGCGTCAAAGAGATTCAGCGTACCAATGCGATGAGTCTGATCAACAACACCTCTGCGAGTTTATTGACCTGTGACTTAGCGGGATATGTCGAGTCTGCCAATCTCAGCGCGCGCAGGCTACTGGCGTTTCAGGGAGAGGTGGAAAAGAAGTTGATTTGGGATTCGTTCGAAAATCGCAGTCAACGTGTCTTAGCCGCAGTGTTCCAACGTAATGGAGCATTATTTAGAGATGGGCATGATGAGATTACCCTATGTGTTGTAGATGAGCAGACCTGCTATCTACATTTCGACTTCCATCTGTTTTCACATGGTCAGTTCAACAAAGTGATAGTTACGATCACTGATATTACCCAGCAAGAATTGAATACTAGGGAGCTAGAGCAACGTGTCGCGGATAAAACATCAGATTTAAGAGAGAAAAATCATCGCTTGTTAGAGGAAATCGTTGAGCGCGAGCGGACGGAACGGCACCTAAAGCAAACACAAGGTGAGTTGATACAAGCAGCAAAAATGGCAGTGGTAGGGCAAACCATGACCAGTATGGCGCATGAGCTAAATCAGCCGCTCAATGCAATGTCTACTTATTTGTATAGTGCTAAAATTTCATCGCAAGCAGGTAATTTTGCAGGTGTCAATCAGTCACTTGGTTACATCGAAGGCTTGGCTATGCGGATGGGGAAAATCATATCCAGCCTACGGAGCTTTGCGAAAAAGTCAGACGATGACCAACCAGCGGCAACGCAAAATCTTAAAGATATCGCAGACCAAGCGATGACCATCGTGATTGCCAAAGCAAGAAGACAAATGGTCGAAATTGATAACCAATTGACCTCAGACCTTACCGTGCATGGGAACGCTCTCGCCATAGAACAGGTACTCGTCAATCTGTTGGTGAATAGCTGTGATGCTATTGATGAGCAGAATGGAGAGAAGCGAAAAATCACTATTCGTGCGGTTTACGAGACTCAGACACATCATGCTATCGGAATATTTGATAGTGGTAACGGGTTTGATTTTAGCATCATTGATAAACTCTTTACGCCCTTCACAACGACCAAAGAAGTGGGTTTGGGGCTTGGGCTAAACATAAGCAAATCTCTGATGGAAAAACACTCTGGGCAGATATATTTAGCGTCCAACTTAGATAAAGGCGCGTTAGTTATTTTGGAATTGCTACATGCAAAATCTTAATTACTCGATCCTATTAGTGGACGACGACCAAGATGTTTTGGATTCCTATAAGCATCTGATGGATATCGCTGGACTTTCAGCGAAGCCACTCCTTGACCCTACATTGACGACACCGTTTCTCACCCCTGATTGGGCGGGGGTCGTGTTGTTGGATATGTACATGCCCCAGATTCATGGGCTGGAGTTACTAGAGAAAATTAAACAAATTGATGAACGTATTCCGGTCATTGTGATTACTGGGCATGGCGATATCCCAATGGCGGTGGATGCCGTCAAAAAAGGGGCGTGCGAGTTCATTGAGAAGCCGATTAATCCTGCGGCACTACTGGAAATGGTCAAAGAGCATTTAGATTTACGGCGCAGCTTTATTGAACAAAAACATGCGATGGTCGCCACGATTGATAAGTCTTTAGTGGGGAGCTCGGCGCAATTGGAGCAAATCCGTCTCCTTATTTCCCAGTTTGCCTTACTCAAGAATCATGTTGTTATTTGGGGAGAATCTGGAACTGGCAGGCACCTTGCTGCACATCTATTGCACTCAATGTCAGAGAAAGGGGATGCCTTTGAAGTCATTCAAGCAAAGCCGGATATGATGGAAAGTGAATTGGCTCAACAGCTGTCTGAGTTTAAAAAAGGAACTCTGATGCTGGATAGTGCGGAGTTACTTTCGGAAGAGTGCCAACGGTTTCTGGCTCAAAGGCTGATCGCCAACGAAAGAGAGGGTAGGCCTTTACGTGTGATCGCTGTTTTAGGCTGCGATCCAGAAACACTCATCGCTAAACAGCAGTTAATTCCCGAGCTCTATTACGTGCTCAATCAGGGGGTGATAGAAATGCCAGCTTTGCGACAGCGTCCAGACGATATAGCGGTGTTATTTCATCACTATCTCAAAAAGAGCTGTAAGACATTGGGTAAACTGCTCCCTAAAGTGGAGTCGAACTATTTGTCGATACTCAGAGGTCATACTTGGCCTGGAAATGTCCGTGAATTACGAAATATAGCTGAGCTATATGCGGTAGGGATCATTAAATTAACGGGTAAAGAAAAACTCTATACCCAAGCTGAAACGCAGTTACCGCTTGATGAATTGATGGATGATTTTGAAAAAGGTGTAATTGAAGATGCGCTGTTTTTGCATTCGGGGCGAGTGAGTGAGGCCGCTGATTACCTGCAAGTTCCGCGGAAAAAACTCTATTTAAGGATGAAAAAACACGCGATCGACAAAGACAAATTTAAAAGTCGGTCATAGACATTTACACCGCTCACTGGAAGCTTTAATACCGTGAGAGAGCATGGTTACGAAGAGAGTGGTTTTGTTCGTGACTTAGGCGTGGAAAAGTAGCAAAGGCGAACGGATGTTCGCCTTTGTCATTACTGAGCCAACAGTTTTCTTATCGGCTCGGGTTCGGTGTATTCAATCGAAGATCTCAGCATCAGTTTTTCAACTTGTTTGGACTCTCCTTCAACAACCAATACGTGGTCTTCAGGTAGCTCATCAACAATGTTTAGACCAGATAGAGTGATAGCCTTACGAGCTTCGGGGCCTTTACCAGAAAAATATTTAACGAAATATCTTGTTGGCGCTTGTTCTATAGCCTCTTGTTTGTTTCCGGGGAAAGGGAAACCTTGGCTATTGGCGAGTACCGAGCCTGTGATCCCCATCATCAACAGTATTGAACATGTTATGAGTCTATTTACCATAGTGACTTGAATTCCTTATGGAAAAGTCAGTGACCAGCGATTAATTTTACCGACATCTCGTCTCGCGCTATCAACAGCTTTTAGCTGCCAATCACCTTTTGACTCAAAGCCAGTAAAGTCAACTTGATAGCTGTTCTGGATGTTATTTGAACTGCCACCTGTGTTGTCATGCAGGATGACTTGACCACCTTCTGGTGAGATTAATGTGACTTTGAGATCACCGATGTAGGTGTGACTGATATCAATCGCTACAGTGATGATACCAGCGTCGCTGTCAATGAGACCGTAGCCTGTTCGATTATCGCGTCCTGCAACATCAATATCGGTAGCTGTCTTGGTTAGCACGCTACGTATTTGAGCCGCAGTACAAGTAGGGTAGTAACTCCAGACTAAACCAGCGACACCGGTGACATGCGGAGTTGACATTGAAGTTCCGTTGTAATACTCGTAGTCCTCTCCAAGCGTTGTTGACACTGAGATTTCCTGACCTGCGTATACGAGAAGCTGTTGGCCAAATTCTCGGTCAACCGTGACCGACAGGATACGCGCGGTATCGTTTGTGTCGACAAGGAAAGGGTTTTGTAGTCCAGGTAAGTCGCTATTGCTGTAAACAATACTCGCTCTAGCACCTGCATCGGAACAAGCTTGAACGGCATCTATTTCTGGATAGCTACCTGCTGAGTTGGTCGTTTGGCTACTAGTCGGTATTGGTTTGTATCGTGACAGACCCATTACTGATGTTCTAGATAAGTTGGACCTGAAATTATCTAACTCTTTAGGTGAATCCATAGCCCCAAGTGCTATTCCTCAAGCCAGA
>NZ_JATABH010000029.1:0-42956 GCF_036533775.1 Vibrio sp. M260112
TAAGTGAATCAGGAGAAGCGAAGTCATCAACATCAATAAGCCAGTGAGCCAACATAAAAAATACCCTCAAATATGAAATGTTTGAGGGTATTTTCAACCAACCACAGGATCGTTCAACTGATCATTTACTTAACTGATCGGAGTTAAGCATTAGAGCTCGCTTTTTTGGGGATGGCTTCGATTACTTACGTACAGCGATGGCTTCGATTTCGATACCAACATCTTTTGGTAGACGAGCAACTTCTACGCAAGAACGTGCTGGGTAGTGAGCAACATTGTGCTCATCAAAGAACTTACCGTAAACCTCGTTTACTGTGCCGAAGTCATTTAGATCTTTTACAAACACCGTTAGTTTTACGATGTCTGATACAGATAGGCCAGAGGCTTCAACTACTGCTTTTACGTTTTCTAGAGACTGACGAGCTTGTTCTGCGATGCCAGATGATACTTCACCCGTAGCTGGGTTTACTGGGATTTGGCCTGAAGTCAGTACCATGTTACCAAGGTCAACACCTTGCACATATGGGCCGATAGCTGCAGGAGCTGATTCCGTGTGAAGTACTTTAGTCATTGTTATATTCCATCTGTTTAGGGTTACTGGAAGAAAACTCAGTTTGCCGCGAATCTCGTGCTTCGTAAAGGTAAAAATCCCTGCTTGAGTTAAGCAGGGACAAATTCTTACCTTAAGTTAACTCTCAAATATTCATTAACGCTCAGTGACGATTTCACGAGAGAAAACTTTCTCACAGTACTTGCACTTCAATCGAATATCGTTGTTTTTCTCGAATACTTTAAAGCTACTTTCTACTGGCTCACCGTGTGTGATGCAGTTGGTGTTCGGACACTCAAATACATTATTCACTTGTTCTGGTAACTCGAGAGCCAGCTTCTTAACAACCTGATAGTCTTCAATTTGGTTGACCGTGGCATGCGGTGCATAAAGCGCTAATTTGCTTGCCTGCTCTTCAGTGATAAACACATTTTCGATCTTGAGTAGGTCTTTATGACCTAGGGCAGATGAAGGCAGGTTTAAGCCCACGGTTACGCGCTGTTGTGATTTATGCATTGAAAACAGCTTGAGCACCTTAATGCCAATTTGTGCTGGAATGTGGTCGATTACGGTGCCATTTTTAATCGCTTCAACCTGCAATTGAGTTTCTTTGTTCATGGTTTTTTCTCCTCGATTACAGTGTTTCATTTAGTACAAGTGCAAGTAGAGCCTGACGTGCATATACGCCATTTTCTGCTTGTTCGAAGTAATAAGCGTGTGGGGTTTTATCAACATCCACTGTGATTTCATCGACACGTGGAAGTGGATGAAGCACTTTAAGATTTTCACGTGCACCTTCTAGCATGGCTGCCGTAAGAATGTATGCGGATTTAATATGTGCGTATTCAGATTCGTCGAAACGCTCTTTTTGAACACGAGTCATGTAAAGAACGTCTAGGTCTGGAATGACACTTTCCATATCGGTGTGCAAACTGTATTGGATGCCAGCTTCGTCGAGTTCTTCGCAAATGTAATCTGGCATTGCAAGCGCCTCTGGAGCGATAAAGAAGAAGCGGATGTTGTTAAATTTTGCCAACGCTTGGGTAAGTGAGTGGACAGTACGACCATATTTAAGATCACCCACGAAAGCGACGTTAAGCTCATCCAGTCGATCTTGCGTTTCTGCAATAGAGAAGAGGTCCAGTACGGTTTGAGTCGGATGTTGATTTGCTCCGTCGCCACCGTTAATAACTGGTACACCATTAGAAAACTCAGCAGCTAGGCGTGCTGCACCTTCTTGAGGGTGGCGCATAACAAAGGCATCAACATACGAAGAGATAACCTGAACGGAATCCGCCAATGTTTCACCTTTCTTCGCCAGTGAAGTATTACCGCCATTATCGAAACCAATGACATCACCACCAATGCGTTGGATTGCGGTTTCGAAAGAGAGACGTGTACGGGTTGATGGTTCGAAGAAGCAGCTTGCAACCACTTTGTTTTTAATTAACTCAGGTTGCGGCTTAGCCTTCAGCTCTCCAGCCGTTTTGACAATCAATTCCAGCTCTTCACGTGAAAGCTCAGGAATTGAGATAATATGCTTGTTATAAAGCGTGTTTGTCATAATCATCTTCCCAGTCATGAATTTTAGGCACAAAAAAGCCCCCCATTAAGGGAGGCTTTAGAAATCGGTGAAAATAGAAAAAACAAGCCCCAGTAAGCGTGTTGGCTTACTCACTGTAATACGCTTGGTAGAGCACGAATTACGTGGCATGGTTTTACTATCTCCAGACAAATTGCCGAGCATTATACGCTGAAGAATGGTGAACGCAAGCGATTACATCGACGGTTTTAGTGTCGAATCTTACCTAAGATTAACTACCGAGTGTGGCAACCATCACAGCTTTAATTGTGTGCATTCGGTTTTCCGCTTCATCGAAAACGATAGAGTGTTCGGACTCAAACACATCTTCCGTCACTTCCAGTCCTTTCATACCGTATTTCTCAGCGACTTGTTTCCCTACAGTGGTTTCATCATTATGGAACGCAGGTAGACAGTGCATAAACTTCACTTGTGCATTGCCGGTTTTAGTAATCACATCCATGTTGACTTGATAGGGGGTCATCATTGCGACACGTTCATCCCAAGCTTCTGGTGCTTCACCCATGGATACCCACACGTCTGTGTACAAGTAGTCACAACCTTTTACGCCTTCTTCAACGTTTTCGGTTAAGGTGATTTTTGCGCCCGTCTGATCTGCGATCTGCTGGCAAGTGGTGACCAATTCTGCTTCTGGCCAGAACGCTTTTGGTGCGACAAGGCGGATATCCATCCCCATTTTAGCCGCGCCTACGAGTAGGGAGTTGCCCATGTTGTTGCGTGCGTCACCAAGGTAAGCAAACTTAATCTCATGCAGCTGTTTTCCACGCCCATGCTCAAGCATAGTCAAAAAGTCCGCCAGAATTTGTGTCGGGTGAAACTCATCCGTCAGGCCATTCCAAACCGGCACACCTGCGTACTGACCGAGTTCTTCAACAATGGATTGACCAAAACCACGGTATTCAATGCCATCGTACATTCGGCCAAGGACTCGTGCGGTGTCTTTCATCGACTCCTTGTGTCCGATTTGAGATCCAGATGGACCGATATAAGAAACCTGTGCTCCTTGATCAAAAGCGGCAACTTCAAAAGCACAACGTGTGCGAGTCGAGGCCTTTTCGAAGATTAGCGCAATGTTCTTACCGACCAGTTTCTTCTGTTCGGTGCCAGCATATTTGGCTTTCTTCAGATCCGCAGAGAGATCAAGCAGAAACTGAATCTCTTTCGGGGTGAAATCGAGTAGCTTTAGGAAATTTCGGTTACGTAGATTGAAGGCCATACACCAGTCCTGAATGTTGATTCGGTTTAATGGCTTTAGTTAAACATATTTAACGGCTATTTGTGAATAATTATTTTAAATAAATGCCGAGATATGAATTATATCTCGGCAAAAGTGATTATAAATTCTCTTCGGCGTATTCAGCTAGTCGGCTGCGAACCACACCATTGAGGTGAATGTTGGCACTTCCTTCAAAGTTTTTAAATCGCTCGACCATATAGGTTAAGCCAGAAGTGACGGGGGTTAGATAGTGAGAATCGATTTGTGCTAGGTTACCTGAGCAGACGATCTTAGTCCCTTCACCACAACGGGTTATGATGGTTTTGATCTGAGAAGCGGTCAGGTTCTGACACTCATCGAGCAAGACGAAGGCATTTTGGATCGAACGTCCGCGCATAAAGTTGATCGATTTGAACTGAATATTGGCTTTGTCGCAGATGTATTTCAATGAGCCTTCAGTGCAGTGATCGTTTTTATGCAATGCTTCTAATGTATCGGTGACGGCCGCAAGCCATGGCATCATTTTCTCTTCTTCACTACCCGGTAAAAAGCCGATCGCTTCACCTATGTCTGGGGTGTTTCGAGTGACGATGATTTTGTCAAAGATGCCTTTTTCTATGGTTTGCTCTAGTGCAGAGGCGAGAGCGAGTAAGGTTTTACCACTACCAGCAGCCCCAGTTAGGATCACCAGATCAATGTCTGGATCGAGTAGGGCATCTAGCGCCATTCCTTGATAGATGTTTTTTGGGGTGATATCCCAAGCGCGTCGATGCATCATTCTTTCACGGCTGAGATCTTTAATCGTGATCGTATCTTGGTCTATCTCCTCTACGCGCCCTGCAAAGTCGCTGTCCTCATCGATCATGTATTGATTGATATAAGTAGGCTCAAAGGGTTCGCGTGCGATGGTGTGATAGGTTCTGCCTGCAAGGGTTTTACTTTCGACATCTTGGACGTTGTTCCAGAACTCTCCTTCAATTTGCTGGAATCCTTTTGTCAGGTATTGCACGTCATCAATGAGCTGATCTGTGCGGTAGTCTTCAACAAACCTAACTCCGGCCCCTTTTGCCCGTAAGCGCATGTTGATGTCTTTGGTGACTAAGATGACTTCGCGCGGTGCACGTTTGTTTTGCAAATAGAGCACACCATTTAAGATGCGGTTGTCTCCGGCTTTGTCGGCAAAAGCTTTGACGGTCTCTTGCAGCTCAAAGTCAGCCAGAATGGCAATATGTCCGGTATTCTCTTTCTCTTTGTTGGTGGGGATGCCTTCGGATATCTCATCTGGAGTGGCATCTTTAAACATCGCTTCTAGTGCACGTATTGCGACACGCGCATCGCGAGCAACATCGCGTTTACTGTCCTTAATTCGGTCAAGCTCTTCAAGAACAGTCATTGGGATAACGACATCGTGTTCCTTAAATGAGTAGATGGCGAGTGGTTCATGAAGAAGAATGTTGGTGTCTAGGACAAAAATTTTCCGGTCTGTATCACCCATAAGCGTCTCCTTGCCAGTTGGCGGCCTGCTTACTCTTCAAGCTTTGCTATGAAGAGGATCTCTGCGGTTGGTTGCAGCGATGTAGCCAGGTAATCAGAGTTCGCTGATGGTTTGACTACAAAAACTGCAAACCCGTGTTGAACGTCATCCTATTTGAATGCATCAGTTGTACCAGTCAGAAACTTGACGTGAAATGATGCTGCTCATAGATAAGTATAAACAGCTTTTTCAACACGCTCTTTTAGAAGTGCCACTGATTTCTTACACTTTGATGTCACACTCAGCTTGAGTAAAAAATTGTTGGATTTTGAGGCCTTTGTACGTGACCAATGTCACAGCTTCAAGTAAGATTAGCGACCTTTTTCGGCGTAACGACTGACCTATTTTTCCTCGTCAGTTTCCTTTCAAGTTGCGCAAGAGTTACTAAAATAAATAGACCCATTTTCGAACAAATTTAGATGAGGTAGTCGATTCATGACATTTGCTTTGGGCCAGCGCTGGATCAGCGATACGGAGAGCGATTTAGGTTTAGGAACCGTTGTAGCATTGGATGCTCGTACTGTGACATTAATGTTTGCAGCTTCTGAAGAAAACCGCGTTTACGCTCGAAATGATGCGCCTGTAACCCGAGTGACCTTTAACGCTGGCGATGTGGTTGAAAGTCAGGAAGGGTGGTCTCTTAAAGTTGAGCAAGTTGTCGAAGACCAAGGACTACTAAGCTACATAGGTTCACGTGAAGACAGCGGTGAAGACGGTATTGTTCTGCGTGAAATTATGTTGAGCAACCAGATTCGTTTTAACAAGCCACAAGATAAGTTGTACGCGGGTCAAATCGATCGTATGGATAATTTTGTGCTCCGTTATCGTGCATTGGTGAACCAATACGAACAGCACAAGAGCCCAATGCGAGGTCTGTGTGGTATGCGTGCAGGCCTTATCCCTCATCAGTTATACATTGCACACGAAGTGGGTCGTCGTCATGCGCCACGCGTACTTTTGGCGGATGAAGTCGGCCTGGGTAAAACCATTGAAGCTGGTATGATCATTCACCAGCAAGTACTGGCTGGCCGCGCTGAGCGTATTTTGATTGTTGTACCAGAAACGCTGCAACATCAGTGGTTGGTCGAGATGATGCGTCGATTTAACCTCCACTTCTCCATCTTTGATGAAGAGCGCTGCATTGAAGCATTTGCCGACTCAGAAAACCCATTTGATACTCAGCAATATGTACTCTGTTCGCTCGACTTCTTGCGCAAGAGTCGTAAACGTTTTGAACAAGCACTGGAAGGTGAGTGGGATCTGCTGGTTGTCGATGAGGCGCACCACCTAGAGTGGAGCCCAGAGAAGCCAAGTCGCGAATACCAAGTGGTTGAAGGTTTAGCGGAGCGTACGCCAGGTGTTCTATTGTTGACGGCGACACCTGAGCAGCTAGGTCGTGAAAGCCACTTTGCTCGTCTTCGCTTACTGGATTCTGATCGTTTCTTTGACTACCAAGAGTTCATCAAAGAAGAAGAGCAATATGCGCCGGTTGCTGATTCTGTTAGTGCGCTATTCTCTGGTCAAAAGCTGGCATACGAAGCGAAAAACCAAATTACTGAATTGCTCTCTGAGCAGGATGTGGAGCCACTTTTCCGTATTATCGAAAGTGATAGCGACGAAGAAGCCAAAGCCGCTGCACGCCAAGAACTGATTGATAACCTAATGGATCGTCACGGTACTGGTCGCGTACTTTTCCGTAATACACGTGCTGCAATCAAAGGGTTTCCAACACGTAACGTTCACCTTCTGCCGATGCTTATCCCACAGCAGTACACGACCTCTATGCGTGTGTCGGGCATGATTGGTGGCAAGATGAGTTCGGAAGCTCGTGCGTTAAAGAACCTATACCCAGAAGAGATCTTCCAAGAGTTTGAGGGGGATGATTCAAGCTGGTGGCAATTTGATAGTCGTGTTAACTGGTTACTTGAAAAAATTACCGAAAAGCGCAGTGAGAAAATTTTAGTTATCGCTTCTCGTGCGAGCACTGCACTTCAGTTAGAACAAGCTCTGCGTGAGCGCGAAGGCATTCGAGCTACGGTTTTCCATGAAGGTATGTCGATTCTAGAGCGCGACAAAGCGGCGGCTTATTTTGCCCAGGAAGAGGGCGGTGCTCAGGTACTGATTTGTAGCGAAATTGGCTCTGAAGGTCGTAACTTCCAGTTTGCTAACCAACTGGTGATGTTTGACTTGCCGTTTAATCCGGATTTGCTTGAGCAACGTGTTGGCCGTCTTGACCGTATTGGTCAGAACCGCGATATCGATATTCATGTTCCATACCTACAGGGTACGTCACAGGCCATTTTGGCGCGTTGGTTTGATGAAGGCCTTAACGCTTTTGCAGAAACCTGTCCGACAGGTCGCACGGTTTATGACAAATTCGCAGATCGCCTCATTGAAATGCTTGCGTCAGGCGACACGAGTGATTTAGATGATGTGATTGCTGAATCAGCGGTAATGAACAAAGAGTTAAAAGCTCAGTTAGAACAAGGTCGTGACCGTCTATTAGAAATGCACTCTAATGGTGGTGAAAAGGCGCAAGCAATCGTCGATAAGATTGCAGCAACCGACGGCGATACTAACTTAGTGACTTTCGCTTTGAGCCTGTTTGATACGATTGGTCTCGATCAGGACGACAAAGGTGAAAATGCCTTAGTCGTGACGCCATCAGAGCATATGTTGGTTCCGAGTTATCCAGGTCTGCCTTATGAAGGTGCCACCATCACATTTGACCGTGAAACTGCACTGTCTCGTGAGGATATGAACTTTATCAGTTGGGAACACCCAATGATTCAGGGGGGCATTGACTTACTGATGAGTGAAGGCGTAGGTACGACGGCGGTTTCACTACTGAAAAATAAAGCATTGCCCGTTGGTACAATGCTACTAGAACTGGTTTATAAGGTAGATGCTCAAGCGCCTAAGCGCAGCGGAATCAGTCGTTTTCTGCCAACGACGCCAATTCGCTTAATGCTGGACGGAAAAGGTAATGACCTCTCTTCACAAGTTGAGTTTGAGAGTTTTAACCGTCAACTAAGCCCAGTGGGTCGTCATATCGCAACTAAGCTGGTTTCATCGGTACAGGCACAAGTACATCAGATGATTGAAGCCGGCGATAAGCTAGTGGTAGAAAAAGTCGACGCCATTCGCAGCCAAGCTCAGCAAGAGATGCAAGCGAGCCTCAATGCAGAATTAGAGCGCTTACAAGCATTGAAAGCGGTGAACCCAAATATTCGTGATGAAGAACTTGAAGCGATTGAAGAGCAGATTAAGTTACTCACTGGCTATATTGGCCAAGCTCAGTACCAACTAGACTCGTTACGCATGATTGTGGTCTCTCACAACTAATTGGCGTCCTTTAATTGATAAACCCAGCTCTGAGCTGGGTTTTTGTCGGGTATCATTTATGGCAATGACAGAATACAACCCACCACGTGAACCTTGGGTTGAAATCGTGTTTGAAGACGAGCACATCTTAGCGGTGAATAAGCCGTCTGGTTTGCTTTCTGTTCCGGGGCGAGCAGCAGAACATTATGACAGTATGTGGTCTCGCTTGATGGAAAACTACCCTGATGTTCAGGTGGTTCATCGCTTGGATATGGACACATCCGGTCTGATGGTTTTCGCAAAGCATAAACATGCTGAAAGGGCGTTAAAGAAGCAGTTTCAGTATCGACTGACGCACAAAGTCTATTATGCGCGAGTCTGGGGGCATGTCGAGCAACAAGAAGGAGTGCTCGATTTCCCATTGATTTGTGACTGGCCGAATAGACCGCGACAGAAGGTTTGCTATCAAGATGGTAAACCATCGAAAACCATTTTCCAGGTGGTGAAACGAGAAGAGAAAACCACCATCGTTAGATTGCTACCTGTGACAGGTCGCTCTCATCAGTTGCGCGTTCACATGCAAGCTTTAGGACACCCAATTGTCGGAGATGAATTTTATGCGGAGCAAGAGGCGTATGAATACTCAAATCGCCTAGAGTTGCATGCGGCGGAGCTCAGTTTTTATCATCCGCGCAGTGAATGGCTGCGTAGTATTTTTGTACCATGTGACTTCTATCTTGAAGCAGAAGAGATGATCTTTGATTATTTTGATCCTGTGCGAAAATTACCAGACTACAAAACGCTGCCACACCAATAACTGTATATAAGGCAGCAACAAGGAGGTTATATGTCGCTGCCAACTGTTGTTTTTCTTGATCGAGCAACCATCCCTACGCAAATTGAATTGCCATCTCTTCCATTTCCGCATCACTGGATTGAGTACGATTTCACCACTCCAGCGTTGGTGGTTGAACGTGCTCACCAAGCAGAAGTGATCATTACGAACAAAGTAGTGCTAGATAGCAATATCTTGAGTCAACTAACTAACCTTAAATTGGTCGCTATCTCGGCTACTGGATTTAACAATGTTGATATCGACTATTGTCAGCAACATGGTATCGCTGTGACCAATGTGCAGGGGTATGCCACTCAGTCTGTACCAGAGCACGTGATTGCGATGATGTTTGCGCTTAAACGCAATTTGAAAGGCTATCACAATGATATAGCGGCAGGAGAGTGGCAACGTAATAAGCAGTTCTGTTTCTTTACTCATCCCATTAGCGATACAGCTGGCTCAACGATGGGGGTGATTGGCAGTGGAGCATTAGGGCAAGCGACAGCAGCTGTGGCTAAAGCGTTGGGGATGCATGTTGTCTTTGCGGAGCGCAAAGGGATTTCTCCGTGTCGAGAAGGTTATCTGCCGTTCGAACAAGTACTCGCACAAGCCGATGTGTTAACCCTACATTGCCCGTTAAGCGAAGAGACACGTCATCTTATCGGTCGCAATGAACTGGCTGCGATGAAATCATCCAGTATCGTTATCAACACTGGTCGAGGTGGTTTGGTCGATGAAGAGGCGCTGGTGGATGCCCTAAAACAAGGTGTCATTCGTGGTGCGGGCGTCGATGTCTTTACCGATGAGCCAGCGGATGAATCCAACTCACTTATTGCCAATATGCACTTGCCAAACTTATTACTCACGCCACATGTTGCTTGGGGGAGTGATTCATCAATCCAAAATCTTGCCAATATTCTTATTGATAACATCAGTGCATTTATGGATGGGCGTGAACAAAATCGAGTTGTATAGCGCCCAATTCACTGCCCGGTTGACACCATTTGTTTCAGTCCTTGGTTGAAGAGTTTCATCAGCTCTTCGGCCTCTGGATGTGCTTTGGAAAACAATAAGTAACTGTCATTAGTGAGAAACGGTTTGGGGTTGTATGTGATCAACTCTTGGATCTCAATTGGCATTTTGCCTAATGTGAATAGACCAATATTTTTCTCTTCAGGAACGAGCTCAACCCTTCGATATTTGAGTAACTGGAAGGCCTTATTGGGGGTTTCAACTCGGTTTATTGTAATCTCTTCATCGGCTAACATTTTGTCGAGATTAACACCGTAGCTATAACCGAGTCCCCCTCCCAAATGTTTACCTTTGATATCCGCTAAGCTCTGCCATTGGAATGGATAATCTTTACGATGGAAGAAGACAAACTGCTCTTGAGCAACGGGATCACTAAACAGAAAATACTCGGTACGCTCCTGAGCAAACATCCACACAGCCGTTGCAACAAAATCGCCTTCGCTGGCCTGTTTGTATGCGCGTTTCCAAGGGAAAAAGTGAAATTCGACCAGATAACCTTGTTTGGCAAATACGTCAGTAATTGTTTTCCCAACATACCCATAATCTTCAAGCTGTTCTCCGATAAAAGGTGGCCAGTTTCCGGCTGCAATTTTGATGACTTTTGGCTCATCAGGCGTCGATGCTTGGGATGAGAAACAGGCCAAAAGAGCACCAACGAAAGCTAAGTAGTGTTTCATGTTCTGGTCTATCCGAGTTGTTCGTCTCTTAAAATTAGAATAATAATCGAAACAAACCAAGCCCATTCAATAATATAGATGTAAATAAAAAGGCTGGTCGTTGAGACCAGCCTTGATGTTATTTAATCTAAGAGAACAAACTTATAGCGCTGCAATTGTTGCTTTTTGCTCTTCTAGCTTACTTAATGTCTCTTTGTAGCCTTCTAGTTTCTCACGCTCTTTCGCAACAACAGCTTCCGGTGCTTTAGCAACGAAGCCTTCGTTACCTAGCTTACCGTCAAGACGTTTGATTTCGCCTTGAGTCTTCTTGATTTCACCATCGAGACGAGCAAGTTCCGCATCTTTGTCGATAAGACCAGCCATTGGGATCATCAGTTCAGATTTAGCAACGAGTGCTGTTGCACACGCTGGAGTTTCTTCGCCTGACTCAAGAACACGCACTGACTCAAGTTTCGCTAAAGAAACTAGAACTTGTTTGTTTGCTTCTAGTCGAGCTGCATCTTTTTCGTTTGCCGCTTTTAGCATAACTTCAAGTGGTTTACCTGGATTGATGTCGTACTCAGCACGTAGGTTACGAATGCTGGTGATGAATGACTTAACCCACTCGATGTCATCAAGAGCTTCTTGGTTGAAGTTTGCTTCATCAAACTGAGGAAGCGCTTGAAGCATAATGGTGTCACCTTCAACGCCGTCAACAAGAGGCTTGATGCTCTGCCAAATAGTCTCGGTGATGTAAGGAATCACTGGGTGTGCTAGGCGAAGCGTCTTCTCTAGAACTGTGATTAGCGTGCGACGTGTACCACGTTGCTGAGCTTCATTTCCTTTCCATAGAACAGGTTTGGTTAGCTCTAGGTACCAGTCACAGAATTGGTTCCAGATGAACTCATAAATTGTGTTCGCTGCCATATCTAGACGGTAGTTATCTAGGTGGGCGTTGAACTCTTGCGCTGCAAGCTCAAACTGAGATTCGATCCACTTGTCTGCAAGAGAGTATTCAACTTCACCAGCACCAAAGCCACAATCTTGCTCTTCTGTGTTCATGAGTACGTAACGGCTCGCGTTCCATAGCTTGTTACAGAAGTTACGGTAACCTTCTAGACGTTTCATATCCCAGTTGATGTCACGACCAGTAGAAGCCATTGCCGCGAGAGTGAAACGCAGTGCGTCAGTACCGTATGGTTCGATACCGTTCTCAAATGTCTTACGTGTGTTCTTCTCGATCTTCGCTGCAAGTTGAGGCTGCATCATGTTGCCAGTGCGCTTCTCAACAAGAGACTCAAGGTCGATGCCGTCGATCATATCGATAGGGTCAAGAACATTGCCTTTAGACTTAGACATCTTGTCGCCGTTTTCGTCACGGATTAGACCAGTAACGTAAACTGTTTTGAATGGTACTTGTGGTTTACCATTCTCATCTTTACAGAAGTGCATCGTCATCATGATCATACGAGCAACCCAGAAGAAGATGATGTCAAAACCCGTAACCAATACATCTGAAGGGTGGAATGTCTTCAGGTCGTCAGTGTTTTCTGGCCAACCTTGAGTACCAAACGTCCATAGTGCAGAAGAGAACCAAGTATCCAGTACGTCGTCGTCTTGGCGTAGAACCACGACTGGCGCTAAGTTGTTGTTAGCACGAACTTCTTCTTCAGAGCGACCTACGTATACATTACCGTCATTGTCGTACCATGCTGGAATGCGGTGACCCCACCATAGCTGACGTGAGATACACCAGTCTTGAATGTCACGCATCCAAGAGAAGTACATGTTTTCGTATTGCTTAGGAACGAATTGGATTTCGCCATCTTCAACCGCTTTTGTTGCCGTTTCAGCTAGAGGTGCTGTGCGAACGTACCATTGGTCTGTCAGCATTGGTTCGATAACCACACCACCACGGTCACCGTAAGGAACCGTTAGGTCGTGATCTTTCACTTCCTCAAGCAGACCCAGTTCGTCAAACTCAGCAACGATAGCCTTACGCGCAGCGAAACGCTCCATGCCACGGTATTTTGCTGGGATATCTGTAGAGTAAGCATCGCTTGCTTCACCGTTTGTCGTGAAGACTTCAGCCGCATCACGGATATCAGCGTTGAAAGTTAGGATGTTGATCATTGGTAGCTGGTGACGCTTACCTACTTCATAGTCGTTGAAGTCGTGAGCTGGTGTGATCTTCACACAGCCAGTACCTTTTTCCATATCCGCATGCTCATCGCCTACGATAGGGATGCGACGATCAACGATTGGAAGGATGATCTCTTTACCGATAAGATCTTTGTAACGAGGATCTTCTGGGTTGACTGCAACACCAGTATCACCAAGCATTGTTTCAGGACGAGTTGTCGCAACAACAATGTAGTCTTTGCCTTCGGCAGTTTTGACGCCGTCCGCTAGTGGGTAGCGGAAGTGCCACATATGGCCTTTTTTGTCTTTGTTTTCTACTTCTAGATCAGAGATCGCAGTGTGTAGCTTTGGATCCCAGTTAACGAGACGCTTACCGCGGTAGATAAGATCTTCTTCGTATAGACGAACGAAAACTTCTTGAACGGCATTTGATAGACCGTCATCCATTGTGAAACGTTCACGATCCCAGTCTACAGATGCACCAAGACGACGGAGCTGTTTAGTGATCGTACCGCCAGATTCACCTTTCCATTCCCAGATTTTGTCGATGAAAGCATCACGGCCATAGTCGTGTTTTGTTTTGCCTTCTTCAGCAGCAATCTTACGCTCCACAACCATTTGAGTCGCGATACCAGCATGGTCAGTACCTACCTGCCAAAGGGTATTTTTACCCTTCATACGTTCAGCACGGATAAGTGTATCCATGATAGTGTCTTGGAACGCGTGGCCCATATGTAGGCTACCAGTGACGTTCGGTGGCGGGATCATGATGCTGTAAGCTTCTTTAGTCGTGTCACCGTGTGGCTTGAAGTAGCCTTTCTCTTCCCAAGCTTGATATAAAGCCTGTTCAATTGAAGTTGGGTTGTATGTCTTTTCCATAATCGCCTTTTTTCTCGTCATATTTGGGCTGATCGCTGTGTTAACTGCACTCGCAAACCCTAATCAAATACTTAATGTATATTCATAGGGACTTACTCACTGTTGCCTTGCTTTTCGCCCAACTATTTAGAGAAAATCTTATCTGGTTGATGGTAAATCTTAGTCAATCATTATAAGTGAACTCTCTAGAGTGGAGAGCTTAACTATAAGGATTGACCGTTAGTTGTGTTTGATTTCGATCGTTTGTAGCTGATAACCAGCTTGGCGGTAGATTTTATATCTTTCTCGCGCCAGTTGCTTGGCTTTTTCCTCGCAAGGGACGAAGTCTACCACCTCAGCAAACTTGTTCGCAAAGGTTGTCTCATTTTCAGCCAAATTTATTACTAATTGTCTGTTCCATGAAGGCTTGACCCCCTGATAGCCAATCTCGATATTGGTTGCATATCGCGGACCTTCACCGACTAGATTATGAGCCATAAATTCGCTGCTATCGGCTTGCCAAAATCGTTCTGCTAACTGTTCTGCATGTGATTTATTATTGCAGTTAAGGTAGACCTTTGCTCCTTGCTTAGCAAAGTGACGAGTAAGAAACAGAATGTACTCTTCGAATCCATCAGGGGTAGCCTGATGAGATTGTTCAGCAATGAGATAAAATGTAGCGTTCGCCATGTTCTGATCCTTTTGCACACAAAGGCAGAAAATAAAAAAGGGCCTGTCGGCCCTTTTAAAGATGTTGAGGTTTATTCCTCTGTCTCTTGGCCACTGCGATTAAGCAGGAATTGGACAAGCATCGAGACTGGACGGCCCGTTGAGCCTTTTGCCGCACCTGACTTCCACGCAGTACCTGCGATATCAATGTGCGCCCAGTGGTACTTCTTCGCGAATTTAGACAAGAAGCAACCCGCAGTAATCGTGCCACCAGGGCGACCACCGATGTTTGCCATATCCGCAAATGGGCTCTTCAATTGCTCATGGTATTCATCAGCCATTGGTAGACGCCATGCACGGTCACTTGCTTGCTCAGAAGCGTTGACTAGCTCGTGAGAAAGAGGGTTATGGTTTGAGATAACACCGCTGATATGGTGACCTAACGCAATCACACAAGCACCGGTTAGCGTTGCAACGTCAACGACACAATCTGGCTCAAAACGTTCAACGTAAGTCAGCGCATCACAAAGAACGAGTCGACCTTCCGCATCGGTGTTTAGCACTTCAACCGTTTGACCGGACATCGTTGTTAGGATGTCACCTGGACGGTATGCATTGCTGCCTGGCATGTTTTCACAACCAGCTAAAACGCCGATAACGTTGATTGGCAGGTTCAGTTTCGCCAATGCCTTCATGGTACCGAATACTGAAGCCGCACCACACATGTCGTACTTCATTTCGTCCATGCCTTCGCCTGGCTTAAGTGAGATACCGCCAGAATCGAAAGTTAGACCTTTACCAACAAGAACGATTGGTTTTGCTTCTGGATCTGGGTTGCCCTTGTATTCCATGATAGACATCATAGATTCATTTTTAGAGCCACGGCCTACTGCTAGGTATGAAGTCATACCCAGTTTTTCCATCTCTTGCTCGCCAATGATTTTAGTCGTAACGCTTTCATAATCGTCTGCTAGGCGACGTGCTTGTGAAGCTAGGTATGCAGGGTTAGCGATATTTGGTGGCATATTGCCAAGATCTTTCGACGCTTTAACACCAGAGGCAATCGCTAGACCATGTGCGATCGCTTTTTCACCGAGGTTGAGTTCGCGGCGTGTAGGTACGTTGAATACCAGTTTACGCAGAGGGCGACGTGTTTCTGGTTTGACACTCTTGAATTGATCGAAGGTGTAAAGACCATCTTTCGTTGCTTCTACCGCTTGACGTACTTTCCAGTATGTATCGCGGCCTTTAACGTGCAGTTCCGTCAGGAAGCAGACGGCTTCCATTGAACCCGTCTCGTTAAGTGTGTTGATGGTTTTTTGAATGATCTCTTTGTATTGACGTTCGCCAAGCTCACGTTCTTTACCACAACCAACGAGTAGTACGCGCTCTGATAGCACGCCTGGTACTTGATGAAGTAGGAGCATTTGCCCCGGTTTTCCTTCCAGATCACCACGGCGAAGTAGTGAACTGATATAGCCATCGCTGATTTTATCTAGCTGCTCAGCAACTGGAGAAAGGCGACGTGGCTCGAACACGCCCACAACGATACACGCGCTGCGCTGCTTCTCTGGACTGCCACTTTTTACACTGAACTCCATGCGTACTCCTACATCCTGAAGACAAATAGAACTAAATGTTAGATAATGCCGTCTTACTTGTTGATTCCTTACTCGGAACTATCCTTAAATAAGCGCATTAACAGTTAGCCAAAAAATTTAAAAATAAAAGGTTCAACGGGAAATTATAGTGATTCAATTAAAAAAACAAGTTTTGTATAGGTAATTTCAGCGTGATTATTGTTAGATATTTGATCCGCGAGACACTCAAAAGCCAATTAGCGATATTTTTCATCCTGTTTTTAGTGTTCCTCAGCCAAAAACTGATTAAGGTTTTGGCTGATGCTTCGGATGGGGATATCCCCGCGAGTTTGGTCATGCATTATGTTGCTTTGAGCATGCCGTCGATGGGCCTACTGATGTTACCTCTGAGCCTGTTCTTAGGTATTTTGCTGACTTTCGGTCGCTTATATGCGGAAAGTGAAATTACGGTTATGAATGCTACTGGCATTGGTAACAAATTCTTGATCCGTGCGGCTCTGTACCTTGCTGTCATTACCGGAGTTATTGCTGGTTTTAACTCATTTGTCTTTTCACCCTACAGCCAAGACAAATTGGTTCAGCTTCAAGAAGAAGTTGAAGCGGAAAACAGCGTCGATCTGCTTAAAAAAGGTCACTTCCAAGGCACGCCTGACGGTTCATCGGTGGTTTTCATCGATGATATTGATGGCAAACAACTTAAGCATGTTTTTGTCGCGCAGATGAGACCGCGTGACTCTATATTGCCGAGTGTTTCATTCTCGCAATCAGGTGAAGTGAAAGAGCTAAGCGATGGGCGTCAGGTTATTCGCATGTATGATGGTACTCGCTATGAAGGTGTGCCAACGCGAGTGGATTACATGGTGACGAAATTTGATCAATACGAAGGTCTGATTGGTCAACGAGATGTCAAACGTAAAGGGCGAGATTGGGAAGCGATCCCAACGCTAGAATTGATTCAAAATCCAGATCCGAGAGCGCAAGCAGAATTACAGTGGCGTATTTCTCTCGTGGTTTGTATCCCATTACTGACCATGTTGGTCGTACCTCTATCGGCGGTTAACCCTCGTCAGGGTCGTTTTGCCAAAATGGGACCAGCGATATTAATTTATTTAGCGTACTTCCTTTCGATTAGTGCGACCAAATCTGCGCTTGAAGATGGATCTATTCCAGCATTTATTGGTATGTGGCCAATCAATGCTGCACTACTGTTAACTGCAATCGGCATCAACTCGATGGACAGCATTCCTGTTCGCCGCTTTAAAGATAAATTAAGACAAAGAAAGAAGGCAGCGTAAGTCGTGTTTAAAATTCTCGATCTCTATATCGGCAAAACCATCATTGCCACGACCTCTCTAGTGCTGGCTACGTTTGTTGGCCTGTCTGCCATCATCAAATATGTTGAACAGCTGCGTAAAGTTGGCGAAGGTTCTTACGATCTTATTCAAGCACTGTTTTTTGTGCTGTTAAGTATTCCTCGTGATATTGAAATGTTCTTCCCAATGGCGGCACTGTTAGGGGCTCTAATTGGGTTAGGGATGCTGGCTTCAAGCTCAGAACTTGTGGTGATGCAGGCCGCGGGTTTTTCTAAACTTAATATCGGTATGTCCGTGCTTAAAACGGCAGTGCCTCTAATGGTATTGGTGACATTGCTCGGTCAGTGGGGCGCCCCTCAGGCTCAAAAAATGGCACGTGATTTACGAGCTTTTTCTACATCTGGTGGTGCGATCTTATCGGTGCGAACGGGGGTGTGGGCGCGTGATGCCAACGATTTTATCTTTATTGGTAAAGTCGAAGACGACAAAATCTATGGCATGAACATGTGGCGTTTTAATGCAAACAAGCGTCTCGAAAGTGTCGTCCATGCTGCGACGGTAGAGTATGTTTCTGATAATACTTGGACCATGAAGGATGTTGAGCTGACTGAGATGGTGGATGAAGTAGAAATTTCGAAGCAAAGCCTGCCTGAGTACAGTTGGACGACCTCGCTAGCCCCAGATAAGTTAGCGGTTGTAACGGTAAAACCAGAAGAGCTTTCTTTGGGCGGACTTTATGATTATGTCAGTTATCTCAAGGCATCGGAGCAAGACCCTTCACGCTATGAGCTAGCGTTTTGGCGCAAGGTCACTCAGCCGTTTTCTATTGCAGTGATGATGCTGATGGCGCTCTCTTTTATCTTTGGTCCTTTGCGTAGTGTGACTATGGGGGCTCGGATTCTTTCGGGCGTTATTGCCGGATTCACTTTCTATATTTCGAGTGAGTTCTTTGGTCCTCTTAGCTTGGTTTACAACATTCCCCCAGTATTTGGTGCGGTCATGCCAAGCGTGGTATTCCTGACCATCGCATTGATGTTATTGCGTCGAAAACTGTAGTGCGAAACATATTAATAAAGGCAGCCAACTGGCTGCCTTTTTCATACCTAAAGAAGTTTCTTTAATCGATACAGCTCTTCAAGAGCTTGTCTTGGGGTGAGATCGTCTGGATCGATGTTCGCAAGCGCTTGCTCAACTTCGCTTGGCTCTGGAATCAAGCTCAGTTGATTGGCGGTGTCGACGGCAGGAGATTGGCTTGGTCTTTCACCGTTGAGGCTGAGTTGTTCGAGCTGAGTGAGTTTCGTGCGAGCATTTTTAATTACGCTCTTCGGTACGCCAGCAAGTCCAGCAACGGCAAGGCCATATGACTTACTTGCTGCCCCTTCTTGTACAGCATGCATAAATGCAATGCTGTCACCGTGTTCTACGGCGTCAAGGTGGACGTTCGCCAGATGTGGAATTTGATTCGGCAACTCGGTCAGTTCAAAGTAGTGCGTGGCAAACAAGGTCATTGAACCTAGTTGTTTTGCCAGCCACTCTGCACTGGCCCAAGCCAGAGATAGACCATCGTATGTACTGGTGCCTCGGCCAATTTCATCCATCAACACTAGGCTGTTTGCGGTTGCATTGTGAAGAATATTGGCGGTTTCTGTCATTTCAACCATAAAAGTCGATCGTCCTGAAGCCAAATCATCAGATGCACCAATGCGGGTAAAAATACGGTCGATTGAGCCAATTTGTGCAGATTCAGCCGGTACGTAAGAGCCGATATGAGCCAGTAACGCAATCAAAGCGGTTTGGCGCATATACGTGGATTTCCCCCCCATGTTAGGGCCTGTAATAATCAGCATCTTGCGCTTTGAGTTGAGCTCAATCGGGTTGGCGATGAAAGGTTCATCCATTACTTGTTCAACGACAGGGTGACGACCATTCTGAATGTGAATGCCCGCTTCTTTTGTTAAGTTAGGGCGGCAATAATCTAAGCTGTCGGCTCGTTCGGCAAGGTTCTGAAGAACGTCAATTTGCGATACTGCTGAGGCGAGATTCTGCATCTGTTCTAGATGAGGTAGCAATAGGTCAAATAACTCTTCCCAAAGTTGTTTCTCGACCGCGAGTGCTTTTGATTTCGAGTTTAAAACCTTGTCTTCATGCTCTTTTAGTTCAGGGATGATGTAGCGCTCGGCATTCTTTAACGTTTGGCGGCGCACATAATGGGGTGGCACAAGGTGACTTTGCCCGCGGCTGACTTGGATGAAGAAACCATGAACATTGTTGTAACCCACCTTTAGGCTGTCAATGCCGTGGCGTTCGCGTTCCTCTTGTTCGAGTTGATCAAGAAACTCGGTTGCACCATCAGCGAGTTTTCGCCATTCGTCGAGTTCCTCGTTGTAGCCAGTCGCAATAACACCACCATCACGAATAACAACGGGTGGATTCTCTTTAATTGCACGTTCGAGCAAGTCACAAACATCGTCCATTGGTGCGGCAAATTGTGCCAGCTTAACCAAATAAGGGTTGGCTAGGCTGCCCATGTTTTCTGCTAACTCTGGTAACTGCTGCATGGCAAATCGGAGACGAGCCATGTCACGAGGTCGTGCACTGCGTAACGCAAGTCGTCCTAAGATACGCTCAATATCCCCGATTTGTTTGAGAACAGGATGGAGTTCAGAATAGACAGCCTGCTCTTTGAGCTCCGTGATAGCGTTGAGACGTTGGTTGAGTGTCTCGATGTCTCGCATTGGCTGGTGTAACCAGCGCTTGAGCATGCGACTGCCCATGGCTGTCGCGGTATGGTCGAGCACTCCCGCCAATGTATTGTCTGTACCACCGGCAAGGTTATGGGTGATCTCTAGATTGCGACGTGTCGCTGCATCGAGGATGACTGAGTGATCTTGACGATCAAACGTTAAAGAGCGGATATGTGGCAGTGCGGTACGTTGGGTATCTTTTACGTACTGGATAAGACAGCCCGCAGCACACAAGCCGAGTTTGGCGTGTTCAACACCAAAGCCAACCAGATCTTTGGTACCAAACTGTTGGTTGAGCTGTTGCTTTGCCGTGTCGAGCTCAAACTCCCACACAGGGCGACGGCGGTTACCATTACGGCCGTTCATCAACTGAACAGGTTCAAAGTTCTCGGGGAATAGTAGCTCACGGGGTGCGGTACGTTGCAGCTCTGCGGCCATGGCTTCTTCGGTTTCTGGCTCCATTAACTGGAAGCGTCCAGAGGTAACGTCAAGTGTTGCGTATCCGAATTTACCGTTGTGATGGTAGATGGCAGCGATTAGATTATCTAAACGCTCAGAAAGCAGAGCCTCGTCAGTCACTGTACCCGGAGTGACAATACGTACCACGGCGCGTTCGACGGGACCTTTGCTTGTTGCGGGATCGCCAATCTGTTCACAAATAGCGACGGACTCACCAAGCTGAACGAGTTTTGCTAAGTACCCTTCGACAGCATGAAAGGGCACACCAGCCATAGGAATAGGCTCACCAGCGGATGCTCCACGCTTAGTCAGCGATATGTCTAATAGCTGAGATGCGCGCTTGGCATCATCGTAGAAGAGTTCATAGAAGTCTCCCATTCGATAAAACAGCAAAATATCTGGGTTCTCAGCTTTAAGCTTGAGATATTGCTGCATCATAGGTGTGTGTTTTTGTTCAGCTTTCACGGGCAACGTCTTTCGTTTATTTCTATTGCGGCTTAGGATACGTGAATAGCCATTCTGCGAAAAGATGCAATAGGGGGATTTAGACATGGAATCACAGCAAATTCTGTCACTAAAGTTGGGTGAGCAACTTAACCAACGTGGTTTTGTTCTCACGACAGCAGAATCTTGTACCGGTGGAGCTGTCTCCGCGGCGATTACCGACATAGCCGGAAGTTCAGGTTGGTTTGACCGTGCTTTTATCACCTATAGTAACGAAGCCAAAATGGAGATGCTTGGGGTAAAGGAACAAACGCTTGAGTCCCATGGCGCTGTCAGTGAGCAGACGGTTGAAGAAATGGTAAAAGGTGCGTTGGCCAATTCGAATGCCAACATTGGCGTATCGATCAGTGGTATTGCTGGGCCAGGAGGGGCGACAGAAGGTAAGCCTGTCGGTACAGTCTGTATTGGCTGGGCAGACAAAAGTGGCTGGTTGAAAGTGGCGACCTATTACTTTGCTGGCAACCGTTCTCAAGTGCGTCAACAGGCTGTCGAAGTGGCTTTGAAAGTACTGTACGAACAGTTGAAAAGTGACAGCTAATGATTGCTCGAGTAATTTTAAGTGATTAAAAATCAGATGGATATCATCAAATTTCAAAAAAAATCCCCATAGCTATGGACACTGTATGAATCAACAGTATAATGGCTTTCATTGATTGCTTAGCAAAAAAGCTGAGCGGAAGAATTTGATTGATATTCATCAGCATTAGATGAGTCATTTGGAGAAAGTGATGGACGAGAACAAACAGAAGGCGCTCGCCGCTGCGCTAGGTCAAATCGAAAAGCAATTCGGTAAAGGTTCGATTATGCGCCTTGGTGACAACCGTGCAATGGACGTAGAAACAATTTCTACCGGCTCACTTTCTTTAGATATCGCTCTTGGTGCTGGTGGTCTGCCTATGGGTCGTATCGTAGAAATCTACGGTCCGGAATCTTCTGGTAAAACAACACTAACTCTTGAGCTAATCGCTGCTGCACAACGTGAAGGTAAAACTTGTGCGTTTATTGATGCGGAGCATGCGCTCGATCCTGTATATGCGAAAAAACTCGGCGTAGATATCGATGCTCTACTTGTTTCTCAGCCTGATACGGGCGAACAAGCACTGGAAATCTGTGATGCGCTAGCGCGTTCAGGTGCTATCGACGTAATGGTAGTGGACTCGGTTGCAGCACTAACACCTAAAGCTGAAATTGAAGGCGAAATGGGTGACAGCCACATGGGTCTTCAAGCACGTATGCTTTCTCAAGCAATGCGTAAGCTAACAGGTAACCTAAAGCAGTCTAACTGTATGTGTGTTTTCATCAACCAAATCCGCATGAAGATTGGTGTGATGTTTGGTAACCCTGAGACGACTACTGGCGGTAACGCACTTAAGTTCTACGCTTCTGTACGTCTTGATATTCGCCGTACTGGTTCAATCAAAGAAGGTGACGAAGTTGTCGGTAACGAAACTCGCATTAAAGTGGTTAAGAACAAGATTGCTGCACCATTTAAACAAGCTGAGACGCAAATTCTATACGGTCAAGGCTTCAACCGTGAAGGTGAGCTAATTGATCTAGGTGTGAAGCATAAGCTGATTGAAAAAGCGGGTGCTTGGTACAGCTACAATGGCGACAAGATTGGTCAAGGTAAGGCAAACGCAGGTAAATTCCTACGTGAAAACCCTCAAGCCGCGAAAGAAATTGATACTAAGCTACGTGAAATGCTGCTTTTACCGGCAGAAGAACAGCCTGTTGAAGCTGAATTAGGCCAGATGCCAGAGCAAGAAGAATTTTAATTCTGTTTAAGTGAAATCAAAGCCCTGCGAATGCGGGGCTTTGTTATATCTAGAATTTGAAAATAAGTAAGTTATGTTTCAAAGAAAACCACCCACATTATCGAGTAAAGAAGCGGCTATGCAGTTGCTAAGCCGCCGTGATCATGGTGAGTATGAGCTTTATCAAAAACTGAGCTTAAAAGGCTATGAGGATGAAGCGATTCAAGAGGCCATCAACTTTTGCCTCGATCACAATTATCTTGATGATTTGCGTTATGCCAAAAGTCAGATACGCCAGCATGTTTATAAAGGACATGGCGAAAGAAGGATTCGCCAAGAGTTAAATCAAAAGCGTGTCGCCGAGGCTACGATAGAAAAAGCGATGGAGCAAGAGCCTCAAGATTGGTTTGAATTGGCAAAAGGTGCAGCAGAGAAGAAATTTAAAGGGATTAAAGCCAAAGACGCAAAAGAGTACGCCAAACAAGTCCGATTCCTGCAATATCGTGGTTATAGTTTTGAACAAATTAGTTATGCACTCAATTCGGATTGCGACGATTAATCGAGAATAAGCAGCTTGATCTGGAGATTTGTCGTTAATTGCAGGAACAACAGGCTCTTTTCTGCGAGAAAACTAGTCGTAGCGTGAACCATGATCTACAATAGCGCAAAAATTTCACTCGACTATTTTTCAGGAAGAGCTGCATGTACATGAGCACTGATGAGGTTCGTAACGCGTTCCTTAAGTTCTTTGAAAGCAAAGGACACCAAATCGTAGACAGTTCATCGTTGGTTCCACATAACGATCCAACCCTGCTATTCACAAACGCAGGTATGAACCAATTCAAAGATTGCTTCTTAGGCGCAGAAAAGCGTGCCTACACACGAGCAACTACGGCTCAGCGTTGTGTACGTGCGGGTGGTAAACACAACGACCTTGAAAATGTGGGTTTTACAGCTCGTCACCATACTTTCTTTGAAATGCTAGGTAACTTCAGCTTTGGTGATTACTTCAAAGAAGATGCGATTGCGTTTGCATGGGAATTCCTCACTGAGACATTAAAACTGCCTACTGATCGTCTACTGGTAACGGTTTACGAAACAGATGACGAAGCATTCGAAATTTGGAACAAGAAAGTAGGTGTTCCCGCTGATCGTATTATCCGTATCGGCGATAAAGAAGGCGGTAAGCAGTACGAGTCTGATAACTTCTGGACTATGGGTGACACAGGTCCTTGTGGTCCATGTACTGAAATTTTCTACGATCATGGTGAGCACATCTGGGGTGGCCGTCCAGGTACACCTGAAGAAGATGGTGACCGTTTCATCGAGATCTGGAACAACGTATTTATGCAGTTCAACCGTCATGCTGACGGCACGATGGAGCCGCTACCAAAGCCTTCGGTAGACACGGGCATGGGTATCGAGCGTATCTCTGCAATCATGCAAGGCGTCCACTCAAACTACGAAATCGACGTATTCCAAAAACTAATCAAAGCAGCCGCTCAAACCATCGGTTATGAAGATTTGTCTAACCAGTCTCTACGCGTGATTGCTGACCATATCCGTTCTTGTTCATTCTTGATCGTTGATGGTGTCATGCCTTCGAATGAAGGGCGTGGTTATGTCTTGCGTCGTATCATCCGTCGTGCAGTTCGTCACGGTAACAAACTTGGTGCGAAAGGCGTATTCTTCCACAAACTGGTAGGTGTTCTTGCTGAAGTCATGGGCAGTGCTGGTGAAGAGTTGAAGAAACAACAAGCGGTTGTGGAAAAAGTTCTACGTATCGAAGAAGAGAACTTCGGTCGCACGCTAGAGCGTGGTATGGCGATTCTGAATGAAGCGTTAGATAACCTAGAAGGCAAAGTGCTAGACGGTGAAACCGTATTCAAACTTTACGATACTTACGGTTTCCCTGCTGACCTGACAAACGACGTTGCGCGTGAGCGTGATTTCGCTATCGATGAAGAAGGCTTCGAGAAAGCGATGGAAGAGCAGCGTCAGCGTGCTCGCGAAGCCGGTCAGTTCGGTACAGACTACAACTCAACCATCAAAACGGAAGCAGAAACAGAGTTTTGTGGCTACGCTGGTACTCAAGGTGAAAGCACAGTAGTAGAAATTTTTGTTGAAGGCGAAGCGGCTGAAACTTTGTCTGCGGGTGACAAAGCCATCATCGTTCTTGGTGAGACTCCGTTCTATGCTGAATCAGGTGGTCAATGTGGTGATGCTGGTCTTGTGAAGACGGAATCGGGTCTATTCAAAGTTGAAGACACACAAAAACTCGGTAATGCGATTGCTCATCATGGGGTCATGGCTGAAGGCGTCCTAGCTAAGGGTGACCAAGTTGAAGCGGTTGTCGATGCAGAGCGTCGTGCAGCGATCTCACTAAACCACTCGGCAACGCACTTACTGCATGCAGCACTAAGACAAGTTCTTGGCGAGCACGTAACGCAGAAAGGTTCTCTCGTTAAGCCTGAAAACCTACGTTTTGACTTCTCTCATCTTGAAGGGGTAACGGGGGCTGAACTTAAAGAAGTTGAGCGTCTAGTCAATGCGCAAGTTCGTCGCAACCACGTTATCGAAACCAATGTCATGGACATCGAATCAGCGAAGCAGAAAGGTGCGATGGCACTCTTCGGCGAGAAGTACGATGATGAAGTTCGCGTGCTATCGATGGGCGAGTTCTCTACTGAGCTTTGTGGTGGTATCCACGCATCGAACACCGGTGATATCGGTCTATTCAAGATCATTTCAGAAGGTGGTATCGCAGCTGGTATTCGTCGTATTGAAGCGGTAACCGGTGAAGCAGCACTTGACGCAATTGAAGCACAACAAGCTAAGTATGAAGAGAAACTGGCTGAATCTGCTTCTAAAGCGAAAACGCTAGAGAAGGAAATCCAGAAGCTGAAAGACAAGATGGCTGCAGCAGAAAGTGCAAACATCATGGGTAAAGCTCAGGAAATTAATGGCGTTAAAGTACTTATTGCTGCAATGGAAGGTGCTGATAGCAAGAACCTACGTACTATGGTTGATGACATCAAAAACCAAATGGGTAGTGGTGTTGTGATGCTTGCAAACATCAGTGATGGCAAGGTTGGTCTAATTGCGGGCGTAACTAAAGATCTGATCGGCAAAGTGAAAGCCGGAGACCTTGTTAAGATGGTTGCAGAACAAGTTGGTGGTAAAGGCGGTGGTCGTCCAGATATGGCTCAAGCGGGCGGTACTGACGTATCTGCGCTACCAAAAGCGATCGAAAGTGTTCAGCCTTGGCTAGAAGAACGCCTATAGACATCGAATATTAAATGATAACGCTCAATCAGTTCTTTGATTGAGCGTATTTTTTTTGAGCTAACCAAGTGGTTTAATTAGTCGTCTAAAAGACGGTTAAATAGGCCACTTGGTTTTTGTTATAACTACTGCAAACAATATTCAACATATTGAATGTGGTCCGAATGAGACTTTGGTCTTGGGAAGGTGAAGACTGGTGAAAAAGCCCCTTATCGTGCAAAAGTTTGGTGGAACATCTGTAGGTTCCGTAGAAAGAATTCATACAGTAGCCAAACACATCATTAAGGCGAAAAATGATGGTAATCAAGTTGTCGTAGTTGTCTCTGCGATGTCTGGTGAAACAAACAGACTAATGGATTTGGCTAAACAAGTAGACAGTGTACCTACTGCTCGAGAACTTGATGTTTTGCTCTCTGCTGGTGAACAAGTGTCCATGGCACTACTGGCAATGACTTTAAATAAATTAGGTCATTCCGCTCGTTCACTTACCGGAGCACAAGCGAACATTGTGACGGACAATCAACACAATGACGCGACGATTAAACATATTGACACTAGCGCGATAGATGAACTGTTAGCGCAAGACCAAATTGTCATAGTGGCAGGTTTTCAAGGTATCAATGAAAATGGGGATATCACCACCCTGGGAAGGGGCGGTTCTGATACCAGTGCTGTTACTCTCGCAGGTGCGTTGAGTGCAGATGAGTGCCAGATATTTACCGATGTTGATGGTATTTACACTTGCGATCCTAGAGTCGTTTCTTCGGCGAAGAAACTGGATGTCATTGATTTTCCTTCGATGGAAGAGATGGCTCGTAAAGGCGCAAAAGTGCTTCATTTACCATCGGTTCAATACGCTTGGCGTAACAGTGTACCATTGCGAGTGCTGTCGACGTTTGACACTAACAACGGCAGCTTAGTCAAAGGGGAGCAGTGTTTGGCCTCGGTATGTGGCGTCGCTATTCAACGTGATATGTGTCTGATCAAGATTGAGAAAGATGCGCTTTGCGGTTTAAAAGCACAGTGCCAGATGATAGGTGTGACGATTTGGAATGTGATCGAGCATGCAGAATGGGTAGGTGTAGTGATAAAACACGATGCTTATGCAAAACTGGAACTGGTTTTCAACGACAAAATCCGTAATAGTGAATCGGTAAGCTTATTGACCGCAGTAGGCCTTCATGTCGAAGGACTGGTTGAAAGGTCATACGCTTTGCTCTCAGAACAGGGGATCGATATTGAGCATTATGCGGTAAACCCACAATCGCTGATGCTAGTGTTGCAACCCGAATGTGTCGACAAAGCGGCGAACATACTGCATGATGCTTACATTACGTCTTCACAGGCACTCGATTGCCAACAAAAACATGCCTTTTTAGGTTAGATGCGAACCACAATAGAGTTTACGAAAATATCACTTTTGTTGGATAATAGCTTTGTAGCAAGATAAATCAGAGATTACTCAAGGAGCACAGAATGCTAATTTTAACTCGCCGCGTTGGCGAAACTCTAATGATCGGTGATGAAGTCACAGTAACTGTACTGGGTGTTAAAGGTAACCAAGTACGTATCGGCGTAAATGCACCGAAAGAAGTGTCTGTTCACCGTGAAGAAATCTACATGCGCATTCAGGCAGAAAAAGGTAATGGTAACGTTGCATCTGGCAACTACTAATTACACAAATCGGCTGACGATTTGTCAGCCTTTTTTGTAATGTGAAGGCACCTATTTACAGTAAAAAGAGCGAATTAGCACCGCTTTGATTAAATAGCCAACGGTTGGATGTTTTTTTGCTAATTTTGCCAAGAAAGTGTTTGACATATTTTTGGTAAATCGTAATATGTGCCTCCGCAAGACGGTGAGGTGGCCGAGAGGCTGAAGGCGCTCCCCTGCTAAGGGAGTATACGGTTTGTAGCCGTATCGAGGGTTCGAATCCCTCCTTCACCGCCATTCTTGCTTCTTCTTTCTAAGAAGAATTGTTCTTCGGAACAGCTTTAAAACAAACTTTCTTTAGCAAGAAAGCATAGCGCGTCCTTAGCTCAGCTGGATAGAGTACCTGGCTACGAACCAGGCGGTCGGAGGTTCGAATCCTCCAGGACGCGCCATAATTTCCTTACCAGGGAATAAAACGGTGAGGTGGCCGAGAGGCTGAAGGCGCTCCCCTGCTAAGGGAGTATACGGTTTGTAGCCGTATCGAGGGTTCGAATCCCTCCCTCACCGCCATTAATTGGCTTATGGCCAATTTTTTGTTTTAAAGCCCTGTTGTTTCAAAGAGCTAGTGTGATATACTTCACAACTCTCGTTTTCGAGAACATTGCGCGTCCTTAGCTCAGCTGGATAGAGTACCTGGCTACGAACCAGGCGGTCGGAGGTTCGAATCCTCCAGGACGCGCCACTCTTTAGGGTTACTTCCATAATGAAGAAATCCAGATATCGATAAATATCGATATCGAAACTGCGCGTCCTTAGCTCAGCTGGATAGAGTACCTGGCTACGAACCAGGCGGTCGGAGGTTCGAATCCTCCAGGACGCGCCACATTATAAGCCCTGCTAGAAATAGCAGGGCTTTTTTATTAACACCTCTGCAGCATTTTTTAAACGCCAGTAATTCAACTAGTTGTTTCTACAGAGATTTTTCCATTTCTTTTGCCCACATCTCAGTAACATATGATGTTTTGTCATAAGGTTATAAAACACACAGTTATTTATGCTCATTTGGCTAAATATTGCAGATTTATGTGATTTGTGTGACGAATAATTCCCTAGTTCTGTGCTTTATCGTCAATAGCTTCTTAAACAAAATTGACAAAGTTTAACCAATCGAGATAATCCTAGGCCTCTTGTCAGGATTTTACTGTATGTTCTGGCAACAAGAACACTGGCATCATGCCGGTATACGTTAGTGTTTATCTATCGTCATGAAGATGATTTTCGAGAGGCCTAATGTTGTTGTCAGGATGACAAAGAAAGGATGCAAAAATGGATAATATTGGAAGCCTGCTAGTAGACGCTGCAACCCTAATGCTTACAGGGATGGTTGTAGTGTTTATATTCCTCACTATTCTTGTCTATCTCGTTCGGTTGATGTCTAAACTTTTGCCAGAAGAAGTTCCAGAGCCGATCGCTGTACCAAATCAAAATAACAAAGTTCAATTACCATCTTCTGCTGTGAGTCCGAAGGTTGTTGCGGCAATTTCCGCAGCGGTACATCAGTACCGTACTTCGGTGGCTAAATAGCATTTGATAGGATTAAAAGGAGTTAATGAGCATGTCTAAACCACTAGCTTTAACAGATGTGGTCCTTCGTGACGCCCATCAGTCGCTATTCGCGACGCGTATGCGCCTAGAGGATATGTTACCTATTGCGGAAGAGCTCGATAAGGTCGGTTATTGGTCTCTAGAAACATGGGGCGGTGCTACGTTTGATGCGTGCATTCGATTCCTGGGCGAAGACCCTTGGGAGCGTTTACGTGCATTAAAGAAAGCAATGCCTAACACACCAATGCAAATGCTACTGCGTGGCCAAAACTTATTGGGTTACCGTCACTACGCTGATGATGTAGTAGAAAAGTTTGTTGAGCGTGCCCATACCAATGGTATGGATGTGTTCCGCATTTTTGATGCGATGAACGACGTGCGAAACTTTGAAAAAGCCGTTAAAGCGACGGTTGATGTTGGTGCTCATGCACAGGGTACACTCTCTTACACGACCAGTCCGGTCCACAATACCGAGACTTGGGTAGACCTTGCTAAGCGTCTAGAAGATCTCGGTTGCCATTCGCTTTGTATCAAGGATATGTCGGGACTTCTGAAGCCCTACGAAGCGGAAGATCTTATTACACGTATCAAAGCATCGTGTGATGTGCCGCTTGCTTTACATTGCCACGCGACCACGGGTCTTTCGACTGCCACAGCAGTGAAAGCTGTCGAAGCTGGTATCGATATTCTTGATACGGCTATTTCGTCAATGAGCTGTACTTATGGCCATACGCCAACTGAAACAGTTGTGGCTATGCTTCAGGGCACTGAACGTGACACTAACCTTAAGCCTGATCAGATCGAACCAATCGCGGCGTATTTCCGCGAAGTACGTAAAAAGTACGCCAAGTTCGAAGGTCAACTGAAAGGCGTCGACTCTCGTATCCTTATTGCTCAAGTTCCAGGCGGCATGCTGACCAATATGGAAAGCCAGCTCAAAGAGCAAGGTGCAGCGGATCGTATTGATGAAGTGTTAGAAGAGATCCCACGTGTTCGTCAAGATCTTGGCTACATTCCTCTTGTTACTCCTACTTCACAGATCGTTGGTACCCAAGCGGTGATCAACGTTCTGACCGGAGAGCGTTACAAGAGTATCACCAAGGAAACGGCTGGAGTCCTAAAAGGTGAGTACGGCGCGGCACCTGCTGAGCTTAATGCAGAGCTTCAGGCGAAAGTGCTTGATGGTGGTGAAGCGATTACTTGTCGTCCTGCTGATTTGCTTGAAGCTGAAATGGAAACTTTGACCGATGATCTCTTAGCCAAGGCTAAGGCGGAAGGTATTTCGCTAGCAGAAGATACGGTCGATGATGTTCTGACTTATGCATTATTCCCACAAGTCGGACTTAAGTTCCTTAAAAACCGTCACAACCCAGAAGCGTTTGAACCAGCACCGGGTAAAGAAGAGCCAACACCAGTTGTGGCTCAACCAGCTCAAGGTGGTATTGAAACTTACAGCGTGAAGGTTGATGGACAGGTTTATGATGTTGAAGTTGGTCCACAAGGTCAGCTGACATCAGTAACTCCTGCTCAATCGGGTGCTAATACTCAAGCTGTGGCTCCTGCGGCACCAGCGGGCAATTCAGAAACAGTACCGGCTCCACTAGCGGGTAACATCTTCAAGGTTAACGTTCAGAGCGGTGCTCAGGTTGCAGAAGGTGATGTGTTATTGATTCTTGAAGCAATGAAGATGGAGACAGAAATCCGTGCTGCCCGTGGTGGCATCGTCCAAGATCTGCATGTCAAAGAAGGTGATTCTGTGACTGTTGGTGCTCCACTACTTAGTCTGGCGTAAGGGAGTCTCATGGAAGGATTAATGACTCTTTGGTCAGAAACAGGGATCGCTCACTTTGAATTTGGCCAGATCTGCATGATCTTGGTCGGGTGTGTACTGCTGTTTTTGGCCATTCGCAAAGGCTTTGAGCCGCTACTACTTTTGCCAATAGGCTTTGGTGCCATCTTAGCGAACATCCCTAACGCAGGGTTTACGGAAGAGGGCGGACTGCTCTACTACGTCTACTATGTAGGTATAGAGTCGGGTATTTTCCCACTACTTATCTTCATGGGCGTTGGCGCGATGACCGATTTCGGTGCTCTTATCGCAAACCCTAAGACGTTATGGTTAGGTGCGGCAGCTCAGTTTGGTATCTTTGCAACACTATTTGGTGCGATCCTACTTAACTATGTGCCGGGTATGGAATTTAGCATGCCTGATGCTGCTTCGATTGCGATCATTGGTGGCGCAGATGGCCCGACGGCTATTTTCTTAGCAAGTCAGCTCTCTCCAGATCTGCTGGGTGCGATTGCCGTTGCAGCATATAGCTATATGGCATTGGTTCCTATCATTCAACCGCCTATTATGAAGGCGCTGACGACACCGGAAGAGCGTAAAATCCAAATGGCTCAACTTCGCCATGTTGGAAAAGGTGAGAAGATTCTATTCCCACTGGCTGTTCTGCTAATGACGATCTTGTTCCTACCATCAGCAACACCGCTGGTCGGTATGTTCTGCCTTGGCAACTTGATGCGTGAAGCTGGTGTTGTAGACCGTCTATCTAAGACTGCACAAAATGAACTCATCAATATTGTGACTATCTTCTTGGGTCTAGGCGTCGGTTCTAAGCTGCAAGCCGAAGAGTTTCTTAATGTTGAAACGCTTGGCATTCTGGCGTTAGGGGCTGTGGCTTTTAGTATCGGTACTGCGGGTGGTGTCTTGATGGCGAAATTACTCAACAAGCTGTCTAAAGAAAATATCAACCCATTGATCGGTGCTGCCGGTGTTTCTGCTGTACCAATGGCAGCGCGTGTTGTAAACAAGGTCGGTTTAGAGGCAAACTCACAAAACTTCTTATTAATGCACGCAATGGGACCTAACGTAGCTGGTGTCCTTGGCTCGGCGGTAGCTGCCGGTATTTTGCTTGCCCTGGTTGGCTAAGCGTGAATTACGGTTAGTAATTGGTCAAATTGAGAGTAAGTGGTTAACTTGCTAGCAATAAATGGTATATATTCAAAGGGATGCTTTCGCATCCCTTTTTTATGTCGATAGGGAAATGAAGAAATGGAAAACAAACAAATCGCAATCTCACAATTTGGTGATCCAGACGTTCTCGTTATTCAAACTTCACCAATTCCAGAACCTAAAGCGGGTGAAGTACTGGTTAAGGTCCATTTCTCTGGTGTTAATCCTATTGATGTAAAAACGCGGGCAGGTTTAGGCTGGGCAGCTTCTCAGAATAAAGATAACCTGCCTTGGGTACCCGGCTATGATATCTCCGGTGAAATTATCACGCTTGGAGAAGGTGTCGAGCGTTTTGCTGTTGGCGACAATGTTGCAGGCTTTATTGGTTTCCCTCTCGCAGGGGGCGGTTATAGCCAATTTGTTTGTGTACCTGAAACCGCGTTAAGTCTTGTGCCAAATTCTATCACGCTTGAAGCGGCAGCTGCTCTTCCACTGGCAGGCCAAACAGCGGTACAGGCCTTGGATAAGGCTGGGGTGAAAGAAGGCCAGCGTGTTCTGATTCTCGCTGGTGCGGGTGGCGTGGGTCACATTGCGATTCAGGTCGCCGTTGCGGCTAAGGCAGAAGTCTTTACTACTTGTAGCGAAGCAAATTTGGATTATATGGCAACTCTAGGTGCTCATGCGATCAACTACCAGTTTGCTCCTGTTTCCGAGCGAGTCGAAGAAGCGGATGTGCTTATCGATTTGGTTGGTGGTGATGTCGCTCTTGATGCACTTAAATGCTTAAAAGATGGTGCGAAAGTGGTAACGGTTCCCACTCTTTCTGCAGAGTTGATTTGTGAGAAAGCGAAACTTCTAGGCTTTGAAGCAACGGGAATGCTTGTTGATCCAAACCCAGAGCAACTTGATGCGCTTCTCTACATGGTGAGTGTTGGTTTAGTCAAGACTGAGATTCATCAGGTGTATCCCTTCGAACAGGTTGCTGAAGCACATAAACAGATTGAAACCGGTCACACAAGAGGCAAGGTCTTGCTTGATATGCAATGTTAGAAGCGTTTAACAGCGCATTCGAATCTTTCGCACTTTGGTTTTCAGACTCGGCACTGTGGGTACTCTTTCTAAGTGGTTTCCTCAGTGCCACTTTATTGCCTGGAGGTTCAGAGGCCGGGCTGATCGCTACCTTGAGCTTAAACCAATACCCGACCTTTTATATTATTGCCGTTGCTACGTTAGGTAATACTCTTGGTGGTTTAACGAATTTTTGGCTTGGATTATGGCTACCAAACCGAACTCAGAACGAAAAACATGGTCATAAAGCCTTATTATGGCTAAATAAATACGGCTATTGGTCGATTCTTTTTAGCTGGTTGCCAGTGATTGGTGATCCGTTGTGCTTAGCTGCGGGTTGGCTACGGATGCGTTTTTGGCCTTGCTTTTGGTTGATATTGATTGGTAAAGCACTCCGTTACATTCTACTTGCTGCAGTTTTTTTCGGTTTTTTCTAAGGGGATGTCATGAGAAAGATTTGGCTTGGTGCTATTTCTCTTGTTGCACTATATGGTTGCAGTTCTAGCAACCTTTCTTCTGTACCTTTCTTTTCCTCCTTACCTGAAGGTGTCACTCTTATTGAAGAAGTGGATGCTGAGCCAGGTAAGGCAATGATCCCATATTCAAAGTATCAGTTAGAAAATGGGCTGACAGTGATATTGTCTCCGGATCATTCAGATCCACTTGTCCATGTTGATGTTACCTACCACGTAGGTTCAGCTCGTGAGGAGGTAGGCAAGTCAGGTTTTGCTCATTTCTTTGAACATATGATGTTTCAGGGCAGTGAGAATGTTGGCGATCAAGAACATTTTAAGATCATCACCGAGGCGGGCGGTTCTCTGAATGGAACGACCAATCGGGATCGCACGAATTATTTTGAAACGGTGCCTTCAAATCAACTTGAGAAAATGTTGTGGCTTGAATCTGACCGTATGGGTTTTTTGCTTGATGCAGTCTCACAACACAAGTTTGAAATTCAGCGTGATACAGTGAAGAACGAGCGCGCGCAAAACTATGACAACCGTCCGTATGGCTTGATGTGGGAGAAAATGGGCGAAGCGATGTACCCAGAGGGACATCCATATTCTTGGCAGACGATAGGCTATGTCGAAGATCTTGACCGTGTTGATGTTAATGATCTCAAAGCGTTTTTCCTGAGATGGTATGGCCCCAACAATGCAGTCCTAACCATTGGTGGTGATCTCGATGTTGATCAAACCTTAGAGTGGGTAAGTAAGTACTTTGGATCGATTCCATCAGGGCCAGCGGTAGAGCAGGCACCTAAACAGCCAGCCAAGCTAACTGAAGATCGTTATGTCACGTTAGAAGACCGCATTCAGCAACCGATGCTCATTCTTGGGTGGCCGACAACTTACAATGGTGCTGAGGGGCAGGCTTCCTTAAACGCCCTTGCTAACGTATTGGGTAATGGTGCGAATAGTTTGCTGTATCAAAAGTTGGTTAAAACTCAGAAAGCCGTTGATGCAGGGGCTTTCCAAGATTGCGCAGAGTTAGCCTGTAATTTTTACGTTTATGCAATGGCACCTTCGGGGGAAAACAGCGCTCTGAAACCTTTGTATCAGGAGTTGATGCAAACCCTAGGTGAGTTTGAAGCGAAAGGGATAGATAACAACCGATTAGATCAAATTACCGGAATGGCTGAGTCTCAGTCGGTTTTCGCATTGCAAAGTGTGCGAGGCAAAGTATCGCAGCTTGCTTCTAATGAAACTTTCTTCAATACCCCAGACCGAATTCAGACTCAGTTAGCGCAAATTCGTGCGGTCACCCCAGAGTCGGTGATGGACGCCTATAAAAATTACGTTAACGGTCACCCTAAAGTTGCTTTAAGTGTGGTACCTAAAGGTAAGACGGAACTTGCTGCTGCGCCTGCAACGTTCAATACGCCACAAAGAACGTTGCCTGAATACCAAAAGGTCACTGACGACCAACTCGCGTATCGTCGTGCACAGGACAACTTTGATCGTTCTGTGATGCCTCAAGTCGCTGAAAGTGTTAAGGCACAAATGCCGAAACTTTACCGCCTCTATTTTGACAATGGTGCTGAACTGTTGGGTACGGTGAGCGCTGAAACGCCGACTGTACAGCTAGAAATTAGTTTTCCTGCTGGAGAGCGTTATGTCAAAAAAGGCAAAGAAGGGTTGGCGAACTTAACTGCGGCTATGATGGAAGAGGCGACACTGGACTCGACTCTTGAACAGTTACAGGCGCGGTTGGATAAGCTAGGGAGTACGCTTAACGTAGAAGCGGGAAATTACACGACCAGTATTTCAGTCTCTAGTTTAGAGAAAAACCTACCTCAGACACTTAAAATTGTCGAAGAGGTACTGTTTAAGCCAGCATTCCGTGAGCAAGATTTTGAGCGCATCAAAAAGCAAATGCTAGAAGGTATCGTCTACCAGCACCAACAAACAAGTTGGTTGGCCTCTCAAGCAACCCGCCAGGTACTTTTTGACGGGACGGTATATCAGCGCTCCAATGATGGTACGCAAGCGTCACTGGAAGCATTAACCTTGGATGACGTCAAAGCGTTCTACAAACAACATTACACTCCGCAGGGAGCACAAATAGTTGTTGTTGGAGACATCAATAGGAAACAGATCAAACAGCAGTTAGCCTTTATTGATTCTTGGCAGGGAGAAGTTGCCCCACTGCTAAGACCGCAATTTGTTCAGGAAAATCAGCAGAAAAAGCTTTATTTAGTGGATAAGCCAGGAGCACCACAAAGTGTGGTACGCGTGGTGCGTCAAGGTCTACCGTTTGATGCAACGGGGGAAGTGTACCTAACCCAATTGGCTAACTTTAACTTAGCTGGGAACTTCAACAGTAGAATCAATCAGAATCTCCGTGAAGATAAAGGTTACACCTATGGCGCTAGCGGTTATCTTGCATCGAATCGAGAAGTGGGTGCGATTGTGTTCTCAACACAGGTTCGTGCTGACGCAACTGTTCCATCGATCATTGAGCTTGAAAAAGAGTTAAAGGCATACAGTCAGAATGGAATGACTGATGATGAGATGAAATTTTTACGCTTAGCGGTCGGTCAACAAGATGCACTAAAGTATGAAACGCCTTCACAGAAAGCCGGACTGCTTAGTAGTATTCTTGCGTACAGTCTTGATGAAGACTACCTCAAGCAACGCAATGAGATCGTTGAAACGGTAGATAAGCAGACTTTAGACGAGTTGGCGAAGAAGTGGTTTACACCAGATGATTACCAAATCATTGTCGTCGGTGATGCCAAAACCCTGAAGCCACAATTAGAAAGTTTGCAGATTCCGATAGAAGAGCTTGAAATCATCCGTTAGAGTACACATAACATAGTGCATAGCTAGAGTGTGACATGGGTCACCCTTTATGAATTTGTTTAGCCAGTTTGGTAGAACTACCAAACCTTAGATATAAGCGAACCTCATTTTGACTGAATTTGCTGCGCGACTTGAGCGAGTTGCACAAAACCCAGAAGTATTTAAGAGTTTTGGACGTGGTGTGGAGCGTGAAACGCTGCGCTATCACCAAGATGGTCATCTTGCAACAACGCCACATCCTGAAGGACTCGGTTCCGCTTATGCGAATAGCTGGATCACCACCGATTTCTCCGAGTCATTGCTGGAATTTATTACGCCGGTATCGAATGACATATCAACCCTGATTGCACAGTTAGAGGACATCCACCACTTTACTCAGACTAAGCTGGGCGAAGAAAAAATGTGGCCGCTTTCTATGCCGTGTTATGTCGGTAGTGAAGATGATATCAACCTAGCTCAATATGGTGTTTCTAACTCTGGGAAAATGAAAACGCTTTACCGCGAAGGTTTAAAGCGTCGCTATGGCAGCTTGATGCAAATTATCTCAGGTGTGCATTTCAACTTCTCTTTCCCTGAGAGTTTTTGGCAGCAATTGTTAGGTGAGCAGAGCGAAGAGCAGCGTCAGGCGAGTAAGTCAGACGCTTACTTTGGTTTGATTCGCAATTATTACCGTTTTGGCTGGTTAATTCCTTACTTCTTTGGTGCATCGCCAGCGTTATGTTCGTCGTTTGTTCAGGGCAGAGACAGTAAATTACCGTTTGAAAGCATTGGTGGGTCACTTTATCTGCCGTATTCCACCTCGCTGAGAATGAGTGATTTGGGCTATACCAACAGTGCTCAAAGCTCTCTAAAAATAGGTTTTAATAGCCTCGAAGAGTATTTAGATGGTTTGAATACCGCGATTCGCACTCCTTCGAATGAGTTTGCTGAGATCGGGGTAAAAGTGGATGGCGAGTACCTTCAGCTCAATAGCAATGTACTTCAAATTGAAAATGAGCTGTACGCGCCAATTCGACCAAAACGAGTCGCTAAGTCTGGCGAAAAACCATCAGAAGCGCTGGCTCGTGGTGGCGTAGAGTATATTGAGGTCAGATCGTTAGATGTGAATCCTTACAGCTCAATCGGTATCAATGAGGATCAAGTACGATTCTTAGATATGTTCTTAACGTGGGCAGCACTGACTGAGTCTGAGCCCATGGATTACTGTGAACAAGCGTGCTGGCGTGACAACTGGAATCGAGTCATCATCGAAGGTCGTAAGCCAGGTCTCGAACTGCAAATTGGCTGTAGGGGTGAAGTCCTTACATTACAAGACTGGGCAAAACGTGTATTTGTGGAATTAGTCCAGATCGCAGAAAAAATGGATGAGGCGATGGGTGGTGAAGCATACCAAGCGGTTTGCTACAAGCTACTTTCGTGGATAGATAACCCTGAGAACACCATATCGGGCAAGTTACTCGAAGATACTAAGCGCTTTGGCGGGTTGGGTAAAATTGGATGTGAGTTGGGTAAGCAATATCGCAATGACCACTTAAACCGCAGCTACAGAACGTACAGTGAAGCGGATATGGAAAGTGAAGTGGTTCGTTCTGTTCAGGCTCAACTTGACGTTGAAGCATCTGATGAATTGAGTTTCGAGCAGTATCTTGAAGAGTACTTCTCTTATTTAAAGTCTTAAGGTCGCATCGTGATAAGGAAGCTTTCACTCCTCCTTAGTGTGTCCTTAGTTGGCGGGTGTGCGACATCCCCGCCTAAAGATCAGTCGAACCTTTGCGAGATTTTTCGAGAAAAGCCAGGCTGGTATGACGACGCTATTGATATGCAAAAGGAGTGGGGAACTCCGATTCAAGTTTCAATGGCGATTGTCAAACAAGAGAGTAGCTTTCGTCATGATGCTCGCCCGCCTAAAGACTATTTGCTTGGTTTTATACCGTGGGGACGAGTCAGTAGCGCTTATGGTTACGCTCAGGCGCAGGATCCTGCCTGGGAAGATTTCCAAAAGTCGACCGATCATGGCGGCTCTCGGACAGACTTCTCAGATTCACTCATGTTTATAGGTTGGTACACGAGTGAAACTCAGAAACAACTCGGCATCTCCAAGTGGGATGCTTACAACCAATATTTAGCCTATCATGAAGGTCGCGGCGGCTATAAACGGAAAAGTTATCAGTCGAAACCGTCACTAATTCGCGTGGCTCGAAAAGTCGAGCAGCAGGCAAAGGATTATGGTTGGCAACTTAAACAGTGCCGACAGGAATTAGAAAACAATAGAAGCTGGTTCTTTTAGTACCAGAGAAGTAGAAATGGAGAAGGACAATGCCGTTATTAGATAGTTTTACCGTTGATCACACCCGAATGCATGCACCAGCAGTTCGTGTTGCGAAAACAATGACCACCCCAAAGGGTGACACCATTACGGTATTCGACCTGCGTTTTACCGCACCAAATAAAGACATCTTATCTGAAAAAGGAATTCACACTCTCGAACACCTTTACGCAGGATTTATGCGCAATCATCTTAACGGTGAAAGTGTCGAGATTATCGATATCTCACCTATGGGTTGTCGTACCGGCTTCTACATGAGTCTAATCGGCTCTCCACAAGAGCAGCAAGTTGCCGACGCGTGGTTAGCTGCGATGAAAGATGTGCTAAAAGTTGAAAGTCAGAATAAGATCCCTGAACTCAATGAGTATCAGTGTGGTACTGCGGCGATGCATTCTCTGGATGAGGCGAAACAGATTGCAGAAGCGATTCTAGCTGCTGGTATCTCAGTAAACAAAAACGATGAGTTGGCGTTACCAGAAGCGATGCTTAAAGAGCTCAAAGTAGACTGAACAGTTTGAAATGAAAAAGGAAGGCAACAGCCTTCCTTTTTACTATCTTTAAAACGTTAATTTGCTTTCGGCAGCACCACAACTTGTGTTTTTGCCCAGATATCATGAAAGCCTCGTTTTTGTGGATCTAATGGAACCGTAAAATTAGCGAGACCAAAACCCGAAGTACCAATACGGATTAGTGCCTGTGTGACTGAAACAGGTTTTCCGTCTACGCTACGCAAGTGCAGTTTCCATGCACGCATACCTAACGTTTGACCGGCTCTGGTCCAGAAGAAAACAAAGAAATAGATCCATACGAAGGCCAAATACGCGGTATAAACCGGACTCCAAATCGGGTGGTTAGTGAGGAAGTCACTCACGTCTTCAAATCCACCTACGTTAAAGATGCCCATCGCCATCAATGCATGCAAAATAGCGATAACAATACCCGCTGCCATCATTTCTACGGCAATGATAATAAGTCCATCGTAAAAAAGAGCCCCTAAGCGGCGAAACAAGCCTGCTGGTGGCAAAGTGTCAATCGTTGACATAAAACCTACTTACCCAAACAAAATAAGGCGAAAGAATATAGCTTCAGTTTTGATCTGAAAAGAGAGCTTGCGCACAGCTTATCAATTTGTGGCTATTTTATCGTCAAACGATAGTTATTTCAGTCTTTTGCACTTGCACGATTCATTGGCATACGTATAATGCCAAACATCAAAGGGCAATAGCCCAGAGATGCCGGTGTGGTGAAATTGGTATACACGACGGATTCAAAATCCGTTTCCTTCGGGAGTGGCGGTTCAAGTCCGCCCACCGGTACCATATTTAAACGATAAAGCCTCGACGAAAGTCGGGGCTTTGTTGTATGTGGAGTTTGTGAGTTCAAACCCAGCGTGGCGTCAGGAGTGCCTGCCCAGCCAAGTCACCCGCCAGTAACATACATAGAAAGGTCGCTTTTATAGCGGCCTTTCGTCGTTTTTGGGAGATGAACATTGTAACTGTCGTTCCATGAGCCTTCTGCCCCTTCTCTCGCCTAAAGCACGCTCGGCAAATACAACGTCAGTACTGGTTTATTCCAATGAAGAGACGGATGGTAATTCAGAATCAGTGGCCTTACGTACTATCGATGTGTTTTACGCTCTGTTGCGCATGCCTTGAGTGGCTTACTTAAATTTTCTGTGGCTTAGGGAAAAGTTGTCTATCTTTAAATTATCAAGATGGAGGCTGAAAATGTACCAACTCACTCCCTATCTATTCTTTGCAGGACGCTGCCAAGAAGCACTTGATTTTTATCAGAACTGCTTCGGAGGCGTTACTGTTTCTAAGCAACTGTTTAAAGATGCGCCTCAAGAGATAGAAGGAGCAGACCCACATTGGATAATGCACGCAGAGTTTCAAGCATCAGGCATGAAATTGATGTTATCTGATGGTGTATTTGCAAAAGAGCTCTCTGGCAACAATATTGCTTTGTCGGTTGTTCTGACAGACATTGATGAACAAGGTCGGCTCTTTGACAAGTTATCGGAAGGAGGTCACGACATGATGCCTCTGGTAGACACATTTTGGGGCGCTCGGTTTGGTAAAGTAGAAGATCAGTTTGGTGTCCGCTGGATGCTACACTGCAACCTTGTATAGTTTGATATACATTGAAGCTATGAATTTCACGTAAGATATCTCTCATTCCAGCGCATAGATAATGATTTCGTTTTCCCATTACTCTAAAATTAGTCATTAATAAGTAAGTAAATAAAGTTGTATATAGATCGTGGCGAGCATCAAAATTACTGTAGATAGGCTACAGCCAGGGTTGCATATTCGTCTTCCGGTTAAATGGAACGAGCATCCCTTTTTATTCAATAGCTTCAAAGTGAAAGACGAAGAACAAATTCGTATGATTCGTCACTTAGGGATTAAGCACGTCTTCATAAACCCAAATCAAAGTGATACGCAACCACTTCCCTCATCAAGTCAATCTAGCTTAGTAGAGGAACCTGTTGATAGTGAAGTCGATCTCGAAGCGCAAAAGCTCTGGAAAGAGAAACAAGATCGGATTGAAAAACTTAGTGCCTACCGACGACGTGTCATCAACTGTGAAAAAGAGTTTGAGCGCTCGTTGTCGCGCATGAGAGCGGTCATGAATAAGATCCGCAATCGACCAGAACAAGCCGTTGATGAGGCGGCGCTACTCGTTAATGATATCGTTGATAAGCTACTAAGTGACGACAACGTTACGCTGCACTTGATGAATGGTAAGAGTGAATTTGAAGACATTTACTTTCATTCACTCAATGTTTCCGTGGTCGCGATGATGATCGCCAAAGCAAAAATGCTGAGTGCAGATCAAATAAAGGAAGTCGCTTTCGCTTCTTTATTTCATGATATGGGGAAAGTGAAAGTCCCTACAGCGATATTGCGTAAACCGACTCATCTTACTGAACCTGAAAAAAACTATCTAAAACTGCATACAAAATATGGGTTAGAGATCGCGGCTAATATGGCGAGTTTTCCTGAAAGTGCTCGGACAGTCATAGCGCAGCATCATGAGCTTAATGACGGTTCCGGTTACCCTGAAGGATTGAAAGAAGATCAGATTGATGAGCTAACCCAAATTGTTGCTGTGGCAAATGCCTATGACAATCTTTGTCATACTAATGTCGCCGCTGACCAAAAAATTCCTTATGTTGCGCTCTCATACCTCTACAAAAACTGCAAGCATCTATATAACAACGAGAATCTGAGCTTATTGATTAAGTTTATGGGGATCTATCCTCCAGGCACTGTCGTACAACTATCGAATAATATGGTCGGTTTGGTTATCTCTGTTAACTCTAAGAACATTCTCTTTCCTAATGTTCTTATCTACGACCCCTCTGTACCCAGAACTCAAGCGCCAATCATTGACTTAGCTGAAAGAGAAATAAAGATAGTTAATGCAATCTTACCTAACAAACTTCCGGATAAAGTAAGGGAGTACCTAAATCCACGCTCACGGATTTCATACTTTTTTGATTCAGATGACTAGTTATCCACAGTGATTTGTGAACAACTCGTGGCTAACCTGAGGGTAAAATGGGTGTAAATGTTGATCTGAGTGATTAATGTCCACTTGGCCCTTTTTTATGAAAAAAATGCATCTTTTTGCTTGCCTTAAAAAAGGAACTGCCTATAATGCGCATCCACTGACAGGGCAGACGCCGCAAGGCTTCAGCAATAGTCAGCGAGGTGAAAAGCTTCTAACAAAATAAATTTGAAAAAGTGTTTGACTCTTCAAATTATCTCGCTAGAATTCACCTCCGCTTCGAGAGAAAGTGTTCTCAAAAAGCAAAGCTCTTTAACAATATAAACCTATCAATCTGTGTGGGCACTCGTTGATGATAATCCAATTAGAAATTTCTCTAAATAAAGAGGGGTTTCAAATTAGGTTTCAATGAAACGAAGTGACCAAACGAGACTTCTTTTGGAAACAT